>DSAS01000034.1 GCA_011046365.1 Fidelibacterota bacterium | reverse complement strand
ATCGCCGACGCCATTAACGCCATTACCGAAAATTATAAGGAATGGCAAAAAGATTACTGCTTTAATCCACACACCGGCGATTACCAGCGAACCGACGGTTTTAGTCCCGCTAAAAATATAACCGCGGAATTTTGTCACTGAGAAATCAGGCTTCAGTCTATTTTTCACCGACTGCAATCCAGCCAATGATTACCGTATAGGCGCCGTAGCACCAACGACAGGCGTAGCGTCTGGCAAGCGGGACCCACTCAAAGAAAAAACCCTCACCATGCAAACGCTTGCGGGTCAGGCTGCCGCAGTAAGGACATTTATTGCGGAATTTAATGACTTTCATCTGTGCAACCGAACTCCGCTTCTACCGGCGCATTCAGAATAACCCCCTGATTCCGGTGATAAATTCAAATTAAAAAATAGCATCTTCGCTTAATGTAAAAAATAATCCACAACAACATTGAAACCAATAAATTTTTATTGGTTCTCTTTCAAATATTGCTGAAAAGGGGAAAAAAGTAATGCGGGTTCTCTGAATAGAATCCCGATAGGGATTCAACCCGAATAGCCATGAATGGAATTCATGGACAAGAATGAACAACCCAACGCGACCAACCACGGAGTGGTTGAACAAACCTAATCCGCACGTGATATACTGGCAGTGTACCGACGATAGTGGCGACAGGTCAACTCCTCCGGAGTTGGTCACTGGGAGATAGTGTCTTTCTCCGGGTTGCACCCGGAGTTATTCAAGTTGAACCCCTTTGGGGTTAAATCGACTATTACAATGAATCCCGATAGGGATTCAACCCGAATAGCCATGAATGAAATTCATGGATAAGAATGAACGACACAACAACACCAACCACGAAGTGGTTGAATTTATCTTCCGGGTTATACCCGGTGTTATTCAAATTCAACTCCTGCGGAGTTCTTGCATGCGGGATAGATTCCGTACAATAGATCCCTGGAGAATAATCCCCCAAAGATTAAAATCGTCTTCATTAAATGCATTACTTGTAACTTTAAAGAAAGCCGGTGCTCTCATACTTTGAAACAAATATTCTTAGCATTATGAATAAATTGAAACCTTTGTTAAAGGAACACAGGATGACAGTCAGAATAATCGCTGCTGCAATCGGCGGATTGCTCGGTTTTGCCTATTACCACTTCATTGGATGTCGCAGCGGCAGCTGCCCCATAACCGGTAACCCCTACATCAGCGTACTTTGGGGCGCAATTCTCGGCTTTCTGATTTCAGGGTGAAGGACTAATTCAGCGGCTTCGCCGGTACAGTTTACATTTAACGTTTAAAACGTGTTTAATCGGATAAGGCAGGATTTCCGGGAGGGGAATCGCCATTCTGCTGTTTTTAGGATTTAATTTTACAAATAAATATCATATATTTGCATCAACCAATTTCAAGGTGATTTTATGAGAGAAATTAGATATCGTCCCGGTGAAACCATCATTGAAGAGGGGACATTCGGAGACACCGCCTATATTCTAAAAAGCGGTGGTGTAGAGGTTTTGATGAAGACAGAGCATGCAAATTTCCGTCTGGCGACGCTGGAAGCAGAGGAGATTTTCGGGGAAATGGGACTGATTGAAGATAAACCGCGCTCAGCCTCCATAGTTTCCAAATCGGAGGTGATCGTTGATGAAATCACCCGGGAAGACTTTCTGGGATTGCTGGAAGATAAAAAATCCTTTATCATCCCCATCCTGCGCGCCTTTTTCGAACGGCTGCGTCAGACCAACGATCTGGTGGTTCGGCTGGAAAATCAAATCGGCGGCAGAAGTAGCAGCCCCGCTGAGAATGTCACTCAAGTAACATTCAGCGGTCTGACCGAAGAAGCCGCTGAAGCGATCAAAGGTAAAGAGCTGGTAATCACTAAATTCCCTTATAAGATCGGTCGTAACAGCACCCACATTTCCGACGCCATTTTCACTAATAATGATCTCGGTATTGATGATCACGTTCCCTACAACGTCTCTAAGAATCATATGTCCATTAATTTGCATGACGATCAGTTCTATATTCTGGACCGCGGCAGCAGCCTGGGCACCATTGTCAACGGTAAACAGATCGGCGGTAACATATCTAACTATAAAGCAGTTCTGATGCCGGGCGAAAACAGCGTGATTCTCGGCAGCAGCTCCTCTCCCTTTCAATTTAAAATCGTGATTTGATCATCCTATGATACCCAGAAAAAATCTCCTTCGCACCCTGAAAAAATCGGCGACGCAGCCACTGTACGCCGCTCAAAATCTGATCCACCGCACCCGCTCGGCGCTCTCCTATCACCTGTATCAAAATGGAAAAAGTCACTATCCCGAAACCATCTCGCTGTTTCTGACCTATCGCTGCAACCTGCGTTGTCGCATGTGTGGTCAGTGGGGCGATGTGGGTGCTTTTAATGATTACAGTAGAGACACATTAATGCAGCAGCTCTGTCTCGATGAAATCCGGTCGGTCATCGCCGACATTCGCCATTTCAAACCCAATATTACCCTTTTCGGCGGTGAACCCTTTTTACATCCCGACTGGTTTGAAATTATCAAATCGGTCAAGAGCGCCGGACTACGCTGTAACATCGTGACAAACGGTACTTTCATCCGGAAATATGCCGAGCAGATTATCGAGTCCCAACTGGACGAAATTATCTTCTCTCTGGACGGTCCGGCAGAAATTCATGACGCAATCCGGCGGGTAGACGGAACCTTTGATCTCTCTATCAGCGGATTCCAACGACTGAACCAACTTAAGGAGAAATACTCCCGCAAACACCCCTTGATTAACATAAACAGTACCCTCTGGGAAGAAAATCACCGTTACATCCGCGATATCATCACAATTGCCGAAAACATCCATGCCGATGGTTTGACCTTTCATCACTTACTTTTTTTAGCCAAGCCGACCGTCAATCAATTTTTAGATACCTTCAGTAATAGATTTCATCAGCGACCGACGGACTGGATCGGCTTCGCCCGGGACACTTTGCCGGAAATAGATGTGGAGTATCTCATCGCCGAAATCAAAGCAGCCAAAGCCCGCCGCTCAAAAACCAATATCAGCGTTTACCCGAATTTAAGCGATACCGAAATCCGGCAATGGTACTCTCAATTCGAATTCGAAGCCAGTTCCTATCGTAATCGCTGCATGAGTCTGTGGATGACGGCTTATATCTTTCCCGACGGAACCGTCCGCCCTTATCATACCATGAATTTCATCACCGGTAATATCCGAGAGAATCGGTTCACTGAGATTTGGAACAACCCAATCTATCGCAATTACCGTCAATATATTCGGAATCATAAAAAGTTTCCGGTCTGTTCCAAAGGGTGTACCGAATTCTTTCGATATTAAACCGGTATTAATATTTGACTAAGAATAAATAGATAATTAAATTGCATCAGAGAGAAAGAACGTATGAAGACAAAAATTCTAATTGTTGACGATGAACACGACATTGTGGAACTTTTGGAGGATTTTTTGCTTCAGAAGGGATACGAAATCGCCAAGGCTTATTCGCAGGCGGAAGCCCGGACGCAGCTGGAGGCTTTTAAGCCGGCTATCATGTTGCTGGATATCAAACTTCCCGATGGCGACGGCATTGAATTTCTGAAACAAATCAGACCAAAGTACGAAGACCTGGGAATTATTATGATTACCGGACTGGCGGATAAGAAAATTGCGCTGGATGCATTGAAAAACGGAGCCTCGGATTATATCATCAAACCAATTGATTTGAACTACCTGTCGAACAGTGTCCTGGCAAAAGTCGTCACCGGTTTCTCTTTCTAAGCGGGTTAATGTCTGTAAACCTTCCTGGTTTTATTAAGAAATATCAATAGGAAATCCATGAGAAATATATTCAAATTTACAGTTTTAGGTATCCTGCTGCTGACCAACTTCTGGATTGGATATTCACAGACAGAATCCCTTACTATTGAATCCGACACCGACGCCATGATTATGTTGCAGGTCGCCGATAAAATCACCATTTCTTACATTGACGTTGACGGTAGAGGTAATCCGATTCAGCGCAGCAACGTTTTTACCATTCGTCCGGACGGAACTATTTTTCACGAGCTGCTCGGCACCGTCACACTGGCTGGGATGACTGTTGCCGAAGCCGAGGTTCTGCTGGTGGATAAATTTTCTCAATTTTTCAATCAACCCCGTGTAGCGGTCAGCGTACTGGAAAAGACGACCATCAAAGTAATCCTCTACGGCGAAGTCTCCCGCATTGGTGTATTCCCCATCAAACCCAATACCCGGGTGGCGGAATTTATTATCGAAAACGGCGGCACAACTCCCGAAGCCGATCTTTCCCGAATCACGGTTAACCGCGCCGACGGCAATAAGATCGTTTTCGATATGGAAAAATACCTGTTCACCAATGATCCCGTCAATAATGTCGTCCTCAAGGACAAAGACAAGGTCATTGTGCCCCGCTTCAAAGTCCAGGAAAAATACGGTCGTCTTTCGAAAAATTATGTGCTCCAGTACGGCAACGTGCTGGAGATTACCATTAACGAAATGGCGCTGATGGAGACCAACCCGGCTCAATCGGAAACCTATATTATTGACAGCGAAGGCAATATTTTTCACCGCCTGTTCGGGCTTGTCCATCTGGGCGGATTGACGGTGGATAAATCCCAGGAAATATTAGCCGAAATGGCGCGGCGCTATTTCCGCGAACCCATAGTGACTGTGGATGTACTAGAACTGAGTTCTCGAAATGTGTTTGTGTTCGGTGAGGTCGTCCGTCCCGGGATCTATCCCATCGAGGGCAACGTACAGTTGGCAGAATTTTTAGCCAATATCGGCGGATTAACCGACGATGCCGACCTGCGCGAAATCATTATCACCCGCCGTCAGGGTCGTCCGGTAGAGTTCAATCTCGAGAATTTCCTCTTTAAACGCGACGACAGCAGGAATGTATTTCTGGAAGACGGCGACCGGATCATCGTCCAGAAGCGCAAACGCGGCTTCATCTACCGACTCTCCGAAAAGCTGCAACCGCTTCAGACTATCTTCCAGGTCCTTACCACCGGACTCACTCTATATCTGATATTCAACAGACCTTAAACCGAGATTTATATGGCATCCTATGAACTAAATCTGCGCGACTACTGGCGAATTATCAAAAAGAAGAAAATTATCGTCATCGTGACGGTTATTATGCTGGGCAGTTTCAGCTTCTTCTTTGCATTAATGAATAAACCGACCCCCATGTATCAGGCAACTGCCAGTCTGAAAATCGAAAAATCCACCGACCTGACTGGTATGTATCTGCAGAGCTTCAACTGGTATGCCGGCGACGAAATGGCGTCCCGGGGCGAAGAAATCAAGAGTATCCCCATTGTGGAAAAAGCCGCGCAACAGATGGGACTGCTGGACTCCAGCCTGACATCGGAGGAAATTCGCAATAATCCCGAGTATTATAGCGTTGTTGACCGGTTAAAGAAGCGCGTCCGCACCGAACAGGAAGGGCTCACCAACATCATTCACATCGTAATTACCGATTACGACCCAAAACGAACCGCCGATTTTGCCAACGCCCTCGCTCAGGTGTATATTGAAGAGAGCTTCAGTTCGAAAAATTCCAAAGCAATCAAAGCCATGCAGACTATTACAAAACAGCTGGCTCAGGCGGAACGGAATTATAAAAACTCCGAACGTAAGCTGCGTGAATATAAAAATAGAAACAACCTGCTTTTGCTGGAAGGTACCGCGTCGCGGCTGAGTGCCGAGATCACCGTTTTACAGGAAGAACTCGAACAGCTGCGCTCCGATATCAACCAGATTGACAATATTCTGTTTGAGGTAGACCAGAATCCCGATTACATCTATTATATATCTTTCGATCTATTGCTCAACCGGCAAAACTCGGTATTGAACGCTTTGCAAACGCAGCTGAATCAGCTGGCTTCAGAACAGCGTCAGCTGTTACAGTATTATACTGAAAATCATCCGACGGTGGTGGAAAACCAGCGTCAGATTGAATCCCGCCGGCGGCGCTTCATCGAAGAGCTGAAAACTTATCGGGAAACCCTCGTTCAGACGGAAAATAATGTCTACGAGCGCTGGAAAAAATTAAATGCCGACTATCGTTCGATTCCGCTTATGGATTTCAATATGCAGAATCTCGAGCGGGAGCTGGAAATCAACAAACAAATCTATCAAAATCTGGAAGCCCGCTACCAGGAAGCGCTGATTAAACAGTCGGAGATGGTCAACGAGGTATTCCTGATAAAACCGGCTTTTGTGCCCACCAGCCCCGTCAATCCCACAATGATCGGACCAACGACGGCGATTGGAACCGTCATCGGTATCATCCTCGGCGTCATACTGGCTTTCGTAGCGGAAACTCTTGACACCACTTTCAGCACGATTGACGACATTGAAAAAACCCTGGACACCACCGTCGTGGGAATCGTGCCCTACGTGGACATTGAAGAGATCAAGGAACAGCTGCTGGAGAAAATTGATTCACCGATTCCCGATGAAATCCTGGAGATGCAAGCCCGGCTTGTATCCCATTACAATCCGAAATCCACCATGGCGGAGGCGTTTCGGGCATTGCGAACCAATATTCACTTTGGTTTAATGGATAAAGGCTACAAATGCATGATGGTTACCTCGTCAGTTGCCAGCGAAGGTAAGACCACAATTGCCGTCAATCTGGCTGTGTCTATGGCACAAATCGGACTGAATACTATTCTGGTGGAATCTGATCTCCGTAAACCACGTATCTCAAAGCTCTTCGGCATCGAACGTGAACCGGGGCTGACCGATGTGGTTTTACGCCGCGACGATCTGGATTCAGTCATCCGCACCATGAGTGATTTGATGATGGGCACCATGGCTACGGACACCTTCCGCACTGACAACATACCCGGCATCGAATATTTAAACATTTTAACCGCCGGCAAACACGAACGCAATCCGTCGGAAATTATCGCTTCCAAAGTGATGGATAAAGTCATCAGTGACCTGAAAGAGCGTTATGATCTGATCATTTTCGATTCGGCACCGGTGATTCAGGCGACCGATTCTACGGTTCTGGCGTCCAAAGTTGATACCACCTTACTCGTTTACTACCAGGGTAAAATCTCCCGGGGCACATTGCGTCGCTCGAAAAATCAGCTGGAAATGCTCAAAGCCGACGTGCTTGGTGTTGCAATCAACGGTATGAAAGCCGATGTCAGCGCCGATTACGCCGATTATCGCTATGGCTATGAATATCAATATACATACGGCGATACAAAAACAATTGCCCCAAAAAATAAAATCCTGACGCTATTGGAAAAGTGGTTCATTAGCGAACAGGAAGGTCTGCATGCAACCATCTTCGATCGTATTCGCAAATGGCGAATAGCGGCACTTCTCGGCGCTGTCGTTCTGTTTATCGGCGGCAGTTGCCTCATTTCAAGCAGTATCAAATCCTGTTTTGATAAAAAAGCTCCACCCCCTGTGCCGGAACAAAGCGCGATGCTCGATACAACTTTCGATATGGTTCCCGAAGTGGTTGTCACCGACACCGGCACCGAAATAGTTGTACCCGAAGAGCT
>DSAS01000125.1 GCA_011046365.1 Fidelibacterota bacterium | reverse complement strand
TCCCGCCGCCAACGCAAAGCTTGGTTTTTCCGTCAATTCCCTATAATTTCCGGTCATGATTGAGCGAATTTCGAAGAAAGTAACGATGAAGAAGATGCCGCTGATTCTGTTGGGTATCGTACTGCTGGGCAGCTGTGGTACCCGGCGGATGGCGAAAGGTCCTTCCGATATTGTATATGTGGTGGCAGCGGAGGATGTCCGGCAGAAGGTTAAGGCGGCGATTGATACGACCTTTTCCTTTGGGATTCGGACGCCCGAGTTTCAGCATTATTACCTGACCAACTGGCGACCGCTCAATGAGCTCGGAGAGGTTATTTATTTACCGCATTCGATTGTCGTAGCGGATATGAATGTCAGCAACGCCGCCAGTCAGCTGGTGAAGAGTTTATTGAGTGCTGAGCGGCTGGAGTCCATTAAAGCCGATACGGTGGCGCTTTTTGCGCTGCCCGATGTCTGGAAAAAGACGCAGATAATGATAATCGCCGCCGGTTACGATATGGAAAAATTAGCGGATTTTATCAGGCAGCGCCAGGGCTGGCTATTTTCCAAAATTGACCAAAAATATATCGAGAGGCAATCCCATTTTCTGTTCAACGAGTACGAGCAGAAGGAGCTGTCCCGGAAAATCCGGCGGAAGTACGGCTGGACGATGCGGATTCCCAGCGATTTTCAGATAATCCGGGAATCCCCGGAGGCGGGTTTTCTCTGGCTCGGGCGGGCATTGCCCTATCGCTGGATTTCAGTTACCTGGGAACCCGGTATTCAGACGGAATGGCTGACCGCCAACGGACTCTTTGAGAGGCGGGAAAAGCTGGGGCGCATCTACGGACAGATCAAAACGGAGAAGCGTTTTTTAGGGCACAAATATGTCAAATTTGCGGGCTTTGACGCACTGCGCATGTGGGGGCTCTGGTATCATGAGGAAAAGCCGCAGGGCGGACCCTTTATGACCTATGCATTTTACGATTCGTACACCGATCAAAGTTTTATTATTGATATGCTGGTGTATTCGCCCGGCGAAAGAGTCCTTGCGTATCTCCGGCAGATGGAGATCATGGCGGCGACGTTTCGGACGCAAGACACGAAAAATTGAGTGATACATAGCGCTTCTGAAGGCGCGAATAATCAATTGCTAATTGATGCAGGGGCGTTTAAATTAATTTGAGGTTAGTGGGAAATGTCGAAAATAGCCATACTAGTCGGAAGCACATCGGATTTAGCGGTTTTGGAATCCGCCAAAGCCTATCTGGAATTTTTTGAAATCGAACACGACATCCGGGTTTTGTCGGCGCACCGGCAGCACGATGAGCTGGTGGATTATATCAAAGCGGCGGAAAAAGAGGGCGTGGAGATAATCATCGCCTGTGCCGGCATGGCGGCTCATTTGCCGGGGGTAATCAGCGCCATCACGCCTCTTCCGGTCATCGGTGTACCGCTGGACGCTTCTTCGCTGAACGGAGTTGACGCGCTGCTGTCCATTGTCCAGATGCCGAAAGGAATCCCGGTCGGCACCATGGCGGTGGGGAAAGCCGGCGTGATCAATGCAGTGGTCTATGCCGCCCGAATTCTGGCGCTCAAGAATCCGGAATTGCGTGACCGGCTGGCTGAATTTCATAAAAAAGGGTCCAAACTATAAAATCCATGACGATACTGATTACCGGTGCGAACGGCATGCTCGGTGAAGAGTGTGTTAAATTATTGTCAAAGCAGCATTTTGTTGTTGCTACCGATCTGCAGGACGGTCTGGAATATGACTGTGCGGTGACCTATCAGATTTTGGATATTACCGACCGCCAGGCGGTTGCGCGGATTACCGAACAGTATCAGCCGGATACAGTGGTCAATTGTGCCGCCTTTACCGATGTGGACGGCTGCGAAAATCAACGTGAACTTGCCTGGCGCGTCAATGCCGGCGGTGTCGAAAATTTAAGCGCTGCCCTGCAAAATACCAGCTGTCGGTTGATCCATATCTCCAGCGATTATGTTTTCGACGGAACCGCCGGACCCTATTCCGAAGAACAGCCGCCGAAGCCGATCAACTATTACGGTCAGACCAAACTGGACGCTGAGAGAATTATCGGGAAATCAAATCTGCCCTGGACTATCGTACGGACCAATGTGCTGTTTGGCAATACCACCCTGCAGAAAGCCAGTTTTGTCCGCTGGGTGATTGAAAAGCTGCGACATTTCGAGACGATTTCGGTGGTCAACGATCAGTTTGGCAATCCTACCTGGAGCTACGGCATGGCGGAAGCGATTAATAAAATTATTGAAAAGGATGCGCGCGGATTGTACCATTATGCGGGAACGGATTATCTCGACCGGTTCGAATTTGCCCTGAAAATCGCCGAAATTTACGATTTGAATCCGCTGCTGATCCGCAAAACGACAACGCGGGCTTTACATCAGCCGGCGCCGCGACCATTCAGAGCGGGTCTGATTTGCGATAAAATAAAGAGAGAACTGGATGTACCGTCTTACTCGATCAACGAATCACTCACCAGGATGAAGGGAAACAGTTAGTGGAATCACTGGTTATCATACCGACCTATAACGAAAAAGACAATATCCGGACCGTGATTGAAAAAATCAACAAGTTGAATATTGATCTGGATATCCTGATTATTGATGACAACAGTCCCGATGGAACGGGCGCGATTATCCGGGAGTTGCAAAGTACATACAAAAATATATTTCTGATCGAGCGCCCCGGGAAACTGGGTCTCGGCACCGCCTATGTCAAGGGTTTTCACTGGGCGCTGAAAAGAGGGTACACCTATATCATTGAGATGGATGCCGATCTGTCACACAATCCGGATGACCTGCCGCGTTTGATCAATGCCTGTAAACGGGGCGCCGATCTGGCAATCGGGTCGCGTTACAGCAACGGCGTGAATGTGATCAACTGGCCGATCAAGCGACTCCTGCTGAGTTATTGCGCCAATCTCTATACCCGGGTTGTGACGCGCATGCCGGTGAAGGACGCTACCGCCGGTTTTAAATGCTTCAAAAGAGAGGTGCTGGAAAGTATAGACCTCGACCGGATTAAATCCTCGGGCTACTCCTTTCAGATCGAAATGAATTTCCGCGCCTGGAAGAAGGGGTTTACGCTGCAGGAGGTTTCGATCATTTTTATTGAGCGTACGGAAGGTCATTCGAAAATGTCGAAGACCATCGTCTGGGAGGCGGTGTTTATGGTGTGGAAACTGAAATTTCTGGGCTGGTTGGGTAAACTGAAGTAATGCAAATATCGGTCATTATCGTCAGCTATAATGTCAAGGAGTTTCTCCAGCAATGTATCTTATCGCTGAAAAATTCCCTGAACGGGATTGACCACGAAATCATTGTTGTGGACAATAACTCGGTTGACGGGACGCCGGAGACCATTGCCTATAAATTCCCGGAAATTCGACTGATCGAGAACGAGGATAACCGTGGCTTTGCGGCGGCGTGTAATCAGGGGCTGAAAATCTCGACGGGAGAATATCTCCTGCTGCTCAATCCCGACACGATGATTCAGGAAGATACCATTGGGACGATGATCAATTTCTTCGAAGAGGTGCCTGACGCCGGCGCGGCGGGTTGTAAAATCCTCAACGCCGACGGTTCCCTGCAGCTGGCATGCCGGCGCAGTTTTCCGTCGCCCATGGTGGCGCTGCCCAAACTGCTGGGGCTGAGTCGTCTGTTCCCCAAAGTCAGATTGTTTGGTAAATACAACCTGACCTTTGAGGACCCGGATAAATTGATCGAGGTCGAAGCCGTGAGCGGTTCTTTTTTGATGTTCAGGAGAACCGTTTATGAGCAGCTCAAGGGTCTCGATGAAACCTTCTTCATGTATGGTGAGGACCTTGATTATTGCTATCGCATCAAGGAAGCCGGCTGGAAGATATATTATGTCCCCGATACAAAAATCATCCATTACAAGGGGGAGAGCGCCAAACTGGCGAGCTTTGATAATTTCGTTATCTTTTATAAAGCGATGGACATTTTCGTTAAAAAACACTTCAGCAAAAGCTACTCCCTGCTTTTTGACATTATCCTGAGAACGGGAATATTCGTCAGGGGTGTGATTTCGCTGATCGGACGCTTTTTGCGCAAACATATCATCCTGTTTGTGGATGGGGTAGCCGTTTCGGCGGCTATTCTACTTGCCCACTATTTACAGCCGGAACCAATCCAGGACATCTCCCTGGTCTTTTCCATGTTGATCTTTTATCTTTTGCTCTGGCTGGGAACCGGCTATACGATTGGTCTTTATGAACGGCGGGAGCTTTCCTACTCCCGGGCGGCAATCGCCTCGGCAATCAGTTTTGTGGCGTCTATTATTTTTAATATGCTATTTAAGGGCTTTATCTATTCGCCGCATCTGCTGATCTGGAGTTTCTTGCTGGTGATGCTGTTTCTCCCCGGCTGGCGGATTTTTCTGCTCTTTTTACAGCGGCGCCGGATTATTTCGCCGAAGTCGCCGCTCTCCCGGGCGCTGCTTTCCCGCCGAACCATCATCGTCGGAACCGGTAGCGAGGGTGATAGAATTGCCAAAAAATTGCAGAGTCATATTGAGCACGGTTTTGAAATTTTGGGTTTTGTGGATAAAAAATATTCCATCAAAAAGAATCTGGGTTTTCCCTTTCTTGGCATCGTCACTGATCTGGGCGAAATCATCCGGATTCACCGGGCGACGGAAATCATCTTTACCACCGATGAATTCAGCAATGACGATATATTGAACATTCTGGACCGCTTAAAAAAATTGCGGGTAAATGTAAAAATCGTACCGCAAAACCTGGATTATATCATCGGGAAATCCAGCGTTGAAAAGATTGAGGACATTCCCCTGATTGAGGTGGAATATAATCTGTACCGCCTGGAGAATCGTTTCGCAAAGCGGTTGTTCGATCTGGTATTAGCGCTTCTTGGGTTGATCGGTATGTCCATATTCATGATACCCTACGGCTGGTTGGCAGGCTATAAATTTGAACGACGTAAATTTCTGGGAAAAGAGGGCAGTACCTTTACCGGTATCGTCTTTGCGAAGCGGAACGGTAATCATGCGCGTCCGGTGGTGGAGAAGTTTCCGCTGCTGCTTTCGATTATCAGCGGCGATATGAGTTTCGTCGGCAGTGAATTGCTGACGATCAATCCCCATTTTCGGCGCCTGCGGTGCAAACCCGGTCTGACGGGTCTGTTCCAGCTGCAGGAAACCCACCGACCCGAAGCAACAGACAAACAGAATTATGAGCACTATTACATGCAAAATCATTCTCTGTTTCTGGATGTTGAAATAATTTTAAAAGCACTTTTGAATATATAGACAGGAAATTATGGCAAAACTTACCTTAGATTTTGAGAAACCGATTCTGGATCTGGAAAAAAAGATTGATGAAATGCGGGAACTGGCACGGGTGAACAGCGTTGATCTGAATGACGAGATTCAGAAGCTCGAAGATAAACTGTCGAAGCTGGTCAAAAAGACCTATTCCAATCTCAATCGCTGGCAACGGGTACAATTAGCCCGGCATCCCGACCGACCGTATACCCTGGATTATCTGGAAAAAATCAGTTCGGATTTCATTGAAATTCACGGCGATCGGCATTTTGCCGATGACAAATCCATTATCGCCGGATTTGCGACCGTTGAGAAGTATAAAGTCGTGATCATCGGTCAGCAAAAAGGGCGGAATATCAAGGAGAATCTCTATCGTAATTTCGGCTCGCCGCATCCCGAAGGATACCGGAAGGCACTGCGGGCGATGAAACTGGCGGAGAAATTTCATAAACCGGTCATCTCGTTTATTGATACTCAGGGGGCGTTTCCGGGAATCGGTGCGGAGGAGCGGGGACAGGCGGAAGCCATTGCCCGCAATCTGTTCGAAATGAGCCGGCTGCGGACGCCGATTCTGATTTGTGTGATCGGCGAGGGCGCCAGCGGTGGCGCCCTGGGAATCGGTGTCGGTGACCGTACGATCGTGCTGGAAAACACCTGGTATTCGGTCATCAGTCCGGAAGGCTGCGCCTCGATTCTCTACCGCGATGCCGGGAAGGCGAGTCTTGCCGCCGAATCCATGCGGGTGACGGCAAATGATCTCTTCGAGTTGGGGGTTGCCGATGAACTGATTCCCGAGCCGGAGGGGAGTGCCCATCGCAATCCCGACGCCATGGCGGCGGTTCTGAAAGAACATATCCTGAAAAATCTCGCTGAACTCGTTTCCATCCCCATAGAGGAGCTGGTCAGGCAGCGAATCGAAAAGTATTCTAAAATGGGTAGCTGGAGTGAGGAATAGCTCCCCACCCAAATTTCATTAAACACTGAAAATGCCGAACGAATTAACCTTTTTCCTGATGATTATTGTCGTGCTCTGTACGACGCTGCTGATGTTCCGTCTGGGTAAAATCTGGCTCTATGCCTTTATTGCGGTCTGTATTGTTTTAGCCAATATTTTTGTCACCAAGCAGTTTCGGCTATTCGGTTTGAGTGCCACCGGTGGTAATATCACTTATGGGGCAATTTTTCTTGTCACGGATTTACTGTGCGAACATTACGGCAAAGAGGCGGGACGCAGGGCGGTAATGATCGGTTTTTTTGCGGCGCTTTTTTATCTGGTCACGTCGCAGTTTATCCTGCTAATGCAGCCGGCGGAATACGATACGGTGCATGACGGCATGCGGTCTATTTTTTCCTTTGCGCCGCGGATCGTTCTGGCTTCGCTGATCGCCTACCTGATTTCCCAGTTTCATGATATCTGGGCTTATCATACCATTCGTAAACTGACCCGCAACCGCCTGCTCTGGCTGCGCAATAACGCTTCCACCTGGTCAAGTCAGCTGATTGATTCAGTGACCTTTTCGCTGATTGCTTTTGTCGGCGTTTTTCCGTTTAAAATTGTCCTGCAAATTATCCTGTCAACCTATCTGCTGAAAATAGTCGTTGCGGCGATTGATACGCCCTTTATCTATCTCAGTTATCACTTTCTGCCTCACGAATTGAGGGAGCAAACCGCCGGACGGGTATTCCATTAATTCCGACTTACAATCACGATTGTGATTTTCTCTTTCAGGAAGGATCGTTAACTTTAATGCTATGAAAAAGGGAATATTTATCACGTTTGAAGGGATTGACGGCTCGGGTAAGACGACCCAGATCAATGCGCTGATTGATCGGTTGCAAGCGGCGGGGATCAGTTATCTGCTGTTGCGGGAGCCGGGCGGAACTGAGATTGGCGAGAAGATTCGGGACATTCTTCTGGATAAAAATCATCACCGCATGTGCGCCATCACGGAGCTGTTACTCTATTCTGCCAGCCGCTACCAACTGACGGAATCCCGAATCATTCCCGCCCTTGAAGCCGGAGCGGTTGTGATTTGTGATCGGTTTTACGATTCGACGACAGCCTATCAGGGCTACGGACGCGGGATAGACCTGGATTTTATCCGGCAATTGAACACTGTCGCGACGAAATCTTTGGCACCGGATAAGACCTTTATTCTGGATATAACTCTGGATGAACGTCACCGGCGGCTCGGTCGGAAGAGTCTGGATCGCCTGGAAAAGGAGGCGCTGGATTTTCATCAAAGGGTCCGTGCCGGATTTTTAAAAATGGCGAAAGACGAATCCCAGCGATTGGTCGTGCTGAACGGCAACCAAAATCCGGATAAGTTATCCAATCAAATCTGGGAACATTTTAAATTGATAAAGGAAAC
>DSAS01000137.1 GCA_011046365.1 Fidelibacterota bacterium | reverse complement strand
TCATTTCGAAATGATGAAAGACGGGGCGATCGTCTGCAATACCGGACATTATGATTGCGAAATCAATCTTAAGGACCTCGAAACGATCACCATCTCAAAGCAGGCAATCCGTCCCAATTGCGTTCAATATACATTGAAAAACGGCAGGCGCATCTTTATACTGGGTGAGGGGCGGCTGGTGAATCTGGTGGCGGCTGAGGGTCATCCATCGGAGGTGATGGATATGTCCTTTGCAAATCAGTTTATGGCGATGATGTTTCTGGCACGCAACCGCGATAATCTTGAGAACCGGGTCTACGATATTACCGAGGATCAGGATCAGGAAATTGCCGCCCTGAAACTGGCGACGATGAATATCGTGATTGATCAACTGACGGAAGAGCAGGTTCGGTACAAAACAGCCTACAGTGAAGGCACCTGATCCGGTGAATTCCATCTAACAGTGAATTGATGTGAAGCGTAAAACCGGCATATATTTTTTCCTGCTGCTATCCTGGTGGGTCATGAGCTGTGAATTTGAACTCCCTACCCTGCCACGACTGCCGGAGCGCTGGAACTCAAAGCTTATTATTCCCCTATTAAGGAAAAGCTACTCCTTTCAGGAAATGGTCTACGATTCCGCCGCCAGCCGGAACAATCCCATCTTTGCCGACAGCCTGTCCAACCGAATGTACTATTTCGCCGTGGATACGCCGGGGCAGCTAATTTCGGTGAATGATGAGTACTGGAAACTGCCGGCGACCAAATTTGAAATGGTGATAGATTTGGGTACGGCATTGAGTGCGAAAACGGGCGAGCCGGTGTCGGTTTTTCAGACTGCCGCCAGGGGTGAATTGAGCAGCCGGAATGCCCGGATTGTCAGTGCGATTATCAATGACAACAATGGTGCGGGAATCAATGTGGCGCGCATTGCGGCGACTCTGTCCGATACCCTGCAAAACGACCTGGATATTGCTATCACCGCTCGTAATTTTAAGGATCATATCACCGATACACTTTGGCTCGATACCCTGCATTTGACCCAAACGAATCCCGGTTCGCAATTGACGCTGGATCTTTCTGGTGATTCTCTTTTCAGCCGTGACCGTGCGGCATTCCTTGATTCGCTGGAATTCAGATTGGATATCATCATTCGGGATACTCTCCGGCAGGCGTTGACTCAGCAATTGACAGTTGATTTCGAAATTGGGACACTGCATCTGGAGTCCTTTTACGGTCAGGCGCTGGCTTCCGGTTACCTCACGGCTCAGGAGCTGCTCAGCAGTCCCGACGGTGCCGAGGGGATTCTGTTTTCCCAGGCGGATGCCGATATCGTGCTTCAGAATCCCGGAAATTTCGAATCTCTCAGAATTGTGGTTGCCGGAGTCAACCGCTTCCGACCAACGGTAAAGCTGGATACGACGATTTTCATCAGCAGCGGCGACTATCGTCTGGATTTGGCGCCGGTTATGGCGGTTTTGCCGGACAGCATCACCTTTTATGTTGAAGCAGCCCTGGCACTGGGACAATATGACGGTGGTGCGATTGGCGATGCAGTGACCGTCGGATATCAGCTCTATGCTCCGCTGCTGGTGACGCTGCCGCCGGAGTTGCAGCTGGCGGCTGCCCAGCCCACCCGGTTTTTTATTACCGATAGCACCACCCGGGCAAACATCAGCCGCTCCCAAAACGGTGCGCAGCTCGACATGGCGGTGACCAACCGGACACCTTTTCTGGGTAAACTGGTGTTACTAATCAGCAGCCACCGCATGTTTGAGCAGGATTCGATTGCGGTCGGCAATTATGGCGGCTATCAATACATCAACGATACGCTTTACTATATTGGCAGCGATACGGAGCGGGTGTTGATTGACACCCTGGCGATAGTGGAGTTGCCGGCGGCAATCATGTCCGCCGATACGCTGCTGTCAGCCGGACGGAACAGTCAGGTCTATTTTGCCGACTCCAGTGCGCTGGCGTTGATTGCCGATACCTGTTATTTTCTGCCGAAATTTTTTCTAGAAAATCCGGATAGCGGTCAGGTCTGGTTAAAAACCAACTACGGGATTGATATTGAAAGTTATTTAAACCTGCTGTTTGATCCATCCGTTTTAAATCAGACGGAAGCGGACACAGCAGATACGACCGGATAGCACATGCAGATGACTTTTTCGAGAATGTGGAGAGAGCATCGGTACCTCACGAAGGTTGCGATAATGCTGCTCGTTGTCGCAACCTCGCTGTCCGGTCAGAATTTGATGCATCCCCGGGCGGTAGCGATGGGTGGCGCCTTTACCGCGATTCCGGAGGGTGTTTTCAGCGTCAGCAGCAATCCGGCGAATCTGGGTTTTCCGGCGGATTATCACAGCTATTTCAAGCTGGGCGGGATTCATTGGCAATTGACGAATAATTTTTATTCGCTGCTGACGGCGGCTAAATACGGCGGCAGGGACCTTACCGGGAATAACGGCGAACTGCAGGCGGAATTTATCCAAGACCTTCCGGATGACGGCTGGCGGATGAACAATACCCTCAATCTGGCGTTGCCGATCGTCAATTTTTCCACCGGCAATAAAGCCTTTACGACAAATGTCCTGTATACTTCGGATTATTACGTTTCCAGACCGGCGCTGGACGTGATTTTCGGCAATATTGAGAAGGGAACCGAATACGAAGCAGAGCTGCGCATGGATGCCATGACGGCGATTGAATATGCCTATTCCATGGGGATTCCCTATGAGAATCTGGCGGTGGGGTTCTCGCTGAAATATTACCAGGGGCTCGGCTATTACGGTCTGGCGCCGATGCACAGCAGCGGTACCATTGTGGTAGATACAGCTGCTTTTATACTGAACGGTTCCGGTGATTATCTCTTTCGTCAATCCGGCGGTGGTCGGGGCGTGGGCGTAGACCTCGGATTGACCTATCGTGATAAAAGTGGTCTGGATATGGGCTTCTGCATTCAGAACATTGCCGCCCGGATTAAATGGAATTCGCCGACCCTCTTTTCCGAAGGGCTGGGTAACTCGATTCTGGGGATGATGGGCGACCAGTTGAAAAAGGGAATTTTCAAGGTCAGTGATCTGAATCTACCTTTTGACGGCGAAAGCTATCGCTATCGGTATGAGTTGCATAATATCGCCGGCGATGAACTGTTCGAGGGGGACAGCAGTTACAGCGATTTTTTCTACAGCAGCCGTACGATTATTGAAGGAGATTCCGCCACTTTTATGACCAAAATTCCACTGGTGTTACGTATGGGCATCGCCAAACGGATGAGCGGCGATCTGCTGGTGGCGCTGGATTTTTCCACCAGTTTCAGAGATCGGTTTCATTATAACAAGGGGTGGCGTTTGTCGCTGGGAATAGAGTATACCTATCTGTCGAAAACGCCTTTCCGTTTCGGGCTGTCGTTCGGCGATATTAGTGGCTGGGAGGTCAACCTCGGCAGCGGCTTGCATCTGGGCTTTGCGCATCTGGACTGGGCGATCGGTTTTCACCGGGGTATCTGGCTGCACACCATGCAGGGGTTCCATTTTACGCTGGGTTCCTATTTCACGGGTAAACACCGAACGCGCTAACGACCGATTGCAACAGGGATAAGAATAATCCCGAAACGAGTGACTCCGTGATGAATTTTAGAATTCCATTCAAATATAAAACAGGATTGATATTCCTTTTCTTGGGCTTGGTTTGGTGGTCTTTGAGCTGCACCTACGATCCCATCGGACCACCGGAATTGCCCAAATTTTATCAGACTCTCAATCTGCCCCTGGCTGATGTTGCCCTGCCGCTGGGGGATTTGCAAAATCCGGAGAACGGAATCTTCGGAGACAGCCTGTCGGATTCGCTCTATTTCAAATTCGAAGGTCTGCTGGACACAGTCACTCTGACGGAGGATATCTTCGTTATTCCGACGGCGACGGAGGTGACCTTTTTACAGGATTTCAGCGAGATGGAAAGCGCCAGTGAGCCGGTGACAATCGAGAATTCCCAGACTCTGCGACTGGCGACCCTGGCGGGCGTCTCACTGCCCAAATCGGAACCTCATACCATCTCCGCCGTTAACCGGATACATCTCATAGATCAGGCACTTTCATATCAGACCTATGACCGCCACGGAATTCCCTATTTCCAACGGGTGGACTACATGACCATCGGCGACGGGGAATTCACGACGACGGTGGAAAACGAGATGTTGATGGATCTGGATTCCGTCCGGATTCAGCTGCGTAATAAGGACGGCTCGCTGATTGCCGAATCCTTCTATGAAAAAATTCCCACCGGCGAGGACCGCAGCAGTAGTGACGATCTGAACGGCGAGCAGCTGCAGGATTCCGTCATGATTGTGATTAGTGCCATCTTAGCCGGCAGTAACGGTGAGCCGCTAACCATCCCGGCTGGCAGCGATCCCTATATGACGCTGACGGTGGGGGTCCGCATTGATGAGATTGAGAGTTTTACCGGTAAGCCGGAGCCCATTGAAACCCGCACCGCCCAGCCCCTGCCGGAATCTAAAAATACGATTTTTAAAGGTATTCTTGGTGAAACACCCACCCTGAGTCCCGACACCAATCGGCTCAGCTACCGCATCGAAAACAGTCTGCCGCTGAATCTAAATATGGAGATGGTGTTTCTGAATTTTTACACAGAAAGCGGCGCCCTGACGATTAATGCTCCGCTGAATACGGGTGATATTTCTCAGGGTGCGGAGCGACTCGATCTGGATACGCTCCGGAATGTGGATTCCACCACGGTGGTTGATTCTATTGTCGTCGTAACGACGGTGCTTATTTTGCCCGATCCCGGTGACACGGTCTCCACTATTCCCCTGGATTTCGGGGACGGCGCGCTGGATTTTTCACTGACCATATCGGTTCTGAAATTCAAAGAGATTGTGGGATTTTTCAATGAATCCTTCGCTATTCCACCCATTTCCATCCAGGATATACCCGCGGGTTTCGGCGATGTGGATTTCGGTGCGGTGCTGTTGAACCTGCATATTTATAATGAAATTCAGGCGCAGACGAATCTGGACTTTAATATTGCGGGTTATAAATCGGGGCAAACACCCAGGATTATTTCTACGCGGGAGACGATCTACCGCGCCAGTGATCTGGAACCGGTCAAGCGCTCCGATGTGCTGATTGATATCGCGCCAATTTTCAATATGGTGCCCGATTCCATGATGGTATTCGGGGAGGCAGCCATTCCGGCGAATGATACCTCGCGACTGCAGGTCAACAAGTCATTCTGGGGTGACTACGAGGTCATCGTGCCCTTCAATATGAAGATCAACGACATGACCTTTATCCCGGTGACCTCCACGGAGCTGGAACCCATGGACCCGGAGACCCGGGAGCGAATCCGGGACGGCTTGATTGAAGCCGCCATCGTTTCCCAAATCACCAACGATTTTCCCCTGGCGGGACGGGTGGATATTCTGATTTCCAGTTACGACTATTTTCCGCTCTATCCCGACAGTCTGGATCCCGGCTATCAGATGATCAATGATACGATTTTTGCGGTGACCGATACCGGCAACGTCAGTGTGATTATTGATACTTTGACGACGATCATTCTGCCGGAGGCGGTTCTGGACCGGGATTACCGGGTGCGCACGCCCGGCTTTATCGAGCAGCGCTCTGTCGTGGATTCGGTGAATATTGAGGTCATTCTCAGCGACCGTAAACATTTCATCCGACCCCGAATTCATCTGAACGAAACCGAGCATTTTGTTTCCATCGGTTATAATGACTGTATCCGGATTGTCTCGCTTTTCAGCATGACGCTGGAAGCCGGAACTATGTTCGGAACGGCGGATACCGCCGAAACCGATACGCTGGATGGAGAAGCACTAAAGAAGGCAATTTCTGACAAGTAGGATTTCGTTGCGCAGATTGCGAGTACATATCGTTGTCGTATTCATCACCTTGGTGGGACTTTCTACAACCGGCAGCGGACAGACCCGGCGCGACCCTCGGGGTATGGCTCTGGCGGGTGCTTACGGCGTCATGGCGCGCGGTCTCTTTAGCGTGGATTACAATCCGGCGAATCTGGCGATTCCGGAGCAATATAAGTCTTATCGGGTCTGGGGCGGGGTGGCGACCAGTTTTACGAATAATATGCTGTCGCTGAAAAATTACGATAAGTATAACGGACAGGATCTGGAAGCCGATGACGGTCTGTTGAAAGAGGAGTTCCTGAACGAAATTCCCGAAAACGGCTTCCGACTGTTCACGGACGTTCATCTACCGTTGCCCTATCTGAATTTTTCCAGGTATAATAAAGCCTTTACCACGGATATGATCATGATCGGCGACATCGGTCTGCCGGAAGGCATGCTGACCTTTCTCTTTGAAGGGAATCCCATCGGAGAAGAGATGAGTCTGGATTTTCGGGAAGATTTCCTGATCATGAATCAATATGCCTATTCCTTCGCTTTCCCGGTGAAAAAACTTTTTTTCGGTGTTTCGCTGAAATACCTGCAGGGGATTACCTATTTCGGACTGAATCCCGATTCTTCCTATGGTTATGTAAAAACTAATTTCGGTTCTAAAAAAAATTATCTGGAGGGCGAAGGCTATTACCTCTTTCAGCAATCCGTCGGTGGGCGGGGATTTGCCATGGACCTGGGTCTGACGACGCGGGAAATCAACGGCTATCGCCTCGGTTTTTCAGTCACCAACCTTTTCGGGCGGATTAACTGGAACAAGAGTACCATTATTTCCCGAATTATGGGTAACCGCGGATTCATCGGCGACGGCGGCAATTATGCCTACTGGTTTCAGATCAATGAAGCCCGTATGGATAAATTTTTCGGAAAAGCTAGTTTCGGGGATATCTTTCCCGGCGGCAACCGGGCGCTGGCGGATTCCAGTAAGTTTGTCATGAACTATCCCAGCCTGGTGCGTTTCAGCATGTCGAAATGGATTGAGGAGGGCATGCAGCTGGCGATGGACTTTGTGGTCGGTTTCGAAGACCGGCTTTACTCATTCGGTGCCTGGAAGTGGAGTACCGGGCTGGAGGTCACTAAAAATCCCAGGTTTCCGCTCCGGGCGGGCGTCTCGGTGGGTGGCTGGAAACAACTGGAGCTGACCTTCGGCAGCGGCTTTCATACCGGATTTATTCATGTTGACTGGGCGCTGGGTCTCAATCAGGGACTCTGGTTTACCACAGCTAAAGGCATCAACTTCTGCCTGAATATCTATACCACCGGCAAGCGTAAAGACTTAATAAAAGTGGAAAATTTTTAAACGTTCAACTTTTAATTGAACTCACTGCCGGATTTTGTAGAGCAGGTAAGCGCCGCAGCCGAGGAAGACAATATTGCCGATCCAGACCGCCAGGACGGGACTGAGAATGCCCTTGTAGCCCATCACCTGACCGAATTTGATAAAGCCGTAATAGACAAAAATCACTAGCAGACTCATTCCGGCGCCGAAGCTGATTCCCTCGCGCTCTTTGACAGCAGCCAGCGGTATGCCGAATAGAATGACGATAAAATTAGTAAAGGAAAAGGCGATTTTGTAATGCAGGTTGACCCGCCATTTACGGGGGTCGTTGCCGCTTTCCCGCAGGCGGGCGATGAATTCTGCCAGCTTGCTGAAGCGCATCGTTTCTGGGTCCAGGGAGGTTTTAGTCACGTCTTCAGGTCGTAAATTCAGGGTCAGCAGCGAATCGGTAATTATGGCAGAGGCGGTTTCGTTACCACCTTGGTCAAAGCGCCGGATTTTGAAATCCTGCAGCAACCAGGTCTCTGTTTCTGGCTGCCAGAGAATTTTACGGGCGTCAATTCGCTCTCTGAGAATATTGTCATCTGTTTTTTGAATCGTCACGGTGGTTCCGCTGTTGTGCCGGGTGTCAAAGCGGGCAATGACGACATTGCAG
>DSAS01000162.1 GCA_011046365.1 Fidelibacterota bacterium | reverse complement strand
TCTTTATATTTTTCACCTTTCAGATATGCTACAATGCCGAGAGCGGCGCGGCGAGCAGCTGCCACCGCCTCCACCACGGTTGCCGGACCGGTAACACAGTCGCCGGCGCTGAAGATTTTATCCGCCATTTGATAGTTATCCTGATCCACTTCAATGTCGCCCCAGCGGTTTGTCGTCAGAAAATCGGGTACGTCGGTTTTTTGACCGATCGCGGCGATGACGGTATCGGCTTCCACGTCGAATTCGGAACCTTCGATGGGAATTGGTCTGCGCCGACCGGATGCGTCGGGTTCGCCGAGTTTCATGCGGATGCAGGTCAGGCTTTTCTTTCCGTTTTTTTCTGCCAGCCGAATCGGCGCGGTTAAAAATTCAAAAATGACACCCTCTTCCCGGGCTTCATCAATTTCGATCTGCTCGGCGGGCATCTCCTTTTCGGTGCGGCGGTAGTAGCAATAGACTTCGCGACTGCCCAGACGAGCTGCTGTCCGAACGCAATCCATGGCTGTATTGCCGCCGCCGATAACAATCGTCTGACCGGGATTTTCACCCCGCCAACCATTGCGGGCAATTTTCTCCAGCCATTGAATGCCGCCCTCTGCCAGTTCTTCGCCCTCTGCCCGCATGGATGCCGGTTGCCAGGAACCGATAGCGACAACGATGGCGTCATATTGCTGATCCAGCTCTTTGAGGGTGAGGTCATCGCCGAGTTTCCGGTTGAAGAAAAATTTGATACCGCCCATCTTTTCAAAGTGGGCGATCTCTTTATCGAGAATGCTTTTCGGTAGGCGGTATTCGGGAATGCCATAGCGCAGCATACCGCCGGCTTCGGGCATTTGATCGTAAATGTCGCTAGCAATGCCGTTCAGGCGCAAAAAATAGGCAGCACCCA
Organism: Fidelibacterota bacterium; assembly: GCA_011046365.1. Classification (GTDB taxonomy): domain Bacteria; phylum Fidelibacterota; class UBA2242; order UBA2242; family UBA2242; genus B118-G9. The sequence goes on along the minus strand of DSAS01000162.1, from coordinate 6,997 downwards.
AACCACCCGGTCCGGCGCCGATGATGGCGACCTTTTTGCCGTTCAGTACCGGTAAGTCTTCCATATAGCTTTCGTAATATAAATCGGCAGCGAGGCGTTTGACATCGTTGATCGCCACCGGCTTATCGATAATATTCCGGCGGCAGTCCTTTTCACAAAACCGGGGACAGACACGACCGATGGACATAGGTAAAGGAATGCGCTGTTTGATGATTTTCAGCGCTTCCAAAAGGTCTTTATTGCGACCGGCGCGAACGTATTCCTCGACATTGGCATGCGCCGGACATGCTATGGTGCAGGGCGCTTCACAGTCGCCAATATGTTCCGAAAGCAATAAATTCAGTGCCGTCCTGCGCATGTCCCGAACATTGTCCGAATCCGACTCGATGACCATGCCGTCATCAGTCAAGGCTGCACAGCTGGGTAAGAACCGTCCCGTTTTGGAATCTTTCACAACACAGACAAGACAGGAAGTGTTGTGGGAGATATTCTCGTTGTAGCAGAGTGTTGGGATAAAAATGTCGTTTTCCCGGGCGACTTCCAGAATGGTCTGACCGCTTTTGGCATTGCAGATTTTATTGTCAATAATAATCCTGATATCAGACACCGGTATTTCCTCCTGCTATACGTGCAATGGTGTGCTTGGGACAGACTTCGATACAGCTGTTGCATCGGGTACAGATTGTATCATCAATGACATAATTGTCGGAAATGGCATTGACGGGGCAGTTTTTGATACAGAGTCCGCATTCGATACAGTTGGATTTATCAATAAAGACCCGTACCAGATCGTTGCAGACCAGGGCATCGCACCGTTTGTCAGCGACATGCCGTTCATATTCATGGCGATAGTAGCGTAAGGTTGTCAACACCGGATTGGGTGCCGATTGACCCAGACCGCAGAGCGAGCCCTTGATTATTTTACTCCCAAGATCTTCAAGAAATTCAATATCTTCCGGCATTCCCTTGCCATGGGTAATTCGCTCTAAGGTCTCCAGCATGCGTTTAGTTCCGATGCGGCAGAAGGTGCATTTTCCGCAGCTTTCCCGGGCGGTAAAATCGAGGAAGTAGCGGGCGGTTTCCACCATGCAGCGATTTTGACCGATGAAGATCAGACCGCCGGAGCCCATGATCGCACCCAGAGACTCCAGCGAATCATAATCAATTCTGACGTCGAAATGCTCTGCCGGGATGCAGCCGCCGCTGGGACCGCCGATTTGAACGGCTTTAACGCTGTCTTTTTCGACTCCGCCGATTTCGTAGACGACTTCACCCAACGTAATTCCCATGGGAACCTCCACCAGTCCTGGGTATTTCAGATCGCCGGCGAGAGCGAAAAGTTTGGTTCCCTTGCTTTTTTCTGTACCGATTTTGACGAATTCGGCGCCGCTTTCATTGATAATGATCGGGATATTTGCAAAGGTTTCAACGTTATTGATCATGGTCGGCAGACCTTTGAAGCCGGAATCGGTGGGGTAGGGCGGACGGAATCGCGGTGTTCCCCGGCTGCCTTCTAGAGAGTGGATCATGGCGGTCTCTTCACCGCAGACAAAGGCACCGGCGCCCTCTTTGATTTGAATCGTCGGTTTTCGGTCGCCTATCTGATTTAAACCATGCTTTACAATTTGATCAATGGCGGTTTTAAGATGTTTGATGGCTAACGGATATTCCGCCCGGCAATAGATAAAAATGCGGGTGGCTCCGGTTGCGTGTGCTGCGATTAACATCCCTTCCAATATCTGGTGAGGCACCGATTCCATCAGCGAGCGGTCCATAAAAGCACCCGGGTCGCCTTCATCGGCATTGCAGATCAGCACCTTTTCAGGACTTTTTTTCGTGTGCAGAAAACTCCACTTAAGCCCGGTAGGAAAACCGGCTCCGCCGCGTCCGCGCAATCCCGATAATTTGACTTCGTTGACAACATCAATGGGTGGCATTTTCAGGGCTTTTTTCAGTGCGCTGTAGCCACCGTTTTCGATGTATTCGTCGATGGATGTGGGATCGATCCGTCCGGCGAGGCGGGTGACTTTGAGCATCTCCCGTTCGCGGCGCTCCGGGCGAAATCCCAGTCGTGACTCCTCATCGAGATTACGTATTTTATCAATAAAAACCTGGGTTGGTTCGACCTTTTCATAAAAAACAGACTCCCGATCCGTTTCGACCTCAATCAGCGGCTCGGCGTAGCAGTGTCCGATACAGCCCACGCCGATGATTTCAATATCTTTGATGTTTTCTTTAAAAAAATCATACACTTCGCCTGCGCCGGCGGCTAGTCCGCAACTTCCGGTACCGATTTTGATCCGCTTAATCATGTTTGCCCATCTGTTGATACTTTTTAAGGACTTTTAACAGCTTTTTCCGATCGAGATTACCGAAAACCTTACCATTGATGCTGATAACCGGCGCCAGGCTGCAACAGCCGAGACAGGCGACGGTTTCAAGAGAGAAAAGACCGTCATTACTGGTTTCACCGCTTTTGATGTCCAGAAAATCGGTGATCCAGTTGGCGACCAAACTGGAGCCTTTGATATGACAGGCAGTGCCGTCGCAGACAGCGATGATATATTTGCCCGGCTTGGTGCGTTTGAACTGCGTATAAAAACTCAAGACGCCTTCGACATCCACCGGCGGAATCGTAAAATAATCAGAAATTTGGTGCACTGCCTGGTCAGAAATATAACCTTCAGATTCCTGGGTTAGTTGCAGAGCTTTTATTAGATTACTTCTGTCTTTATCCAGATTAAATAAACAGGACTTGGGCTCCGGCATCCGTTCTCCTTGAAAAATTGTACACTGACTTGAAAAAACATGTCGAAAATTATAAAAAAACATTGTTAAATGGAAATTATTCGGTCATAATAACCGGAGTCATTGGTTTTTATTTGTGACAATCCATGTAATTGATTACAATTCAGAATGTTATTTCCAATGCAGAAAATGGTTTGTTCAGTGGGCTGTCTTTCTCATTATTGGCAACGGGTTTTAAATTGAATACAACAATTGGGAAATTGTAACCATTTCAATGAAGTCCAAAATGGCGTGGCTCATAGGAAATTTGGGAATGGTCATACGGATCAGCAACAACTTTTACGCCCCTGTGGTATGTAATTTGCAAATCATCAGTATACAAATTGAAATTATGAGAAATTCCCGTTTATGTAAAATAACGTCGGGGAGCGTAAGATTAAAAAAGGAGAAGTGAGATGAGTTATGCGTCCGTTGAAGAGTTCATGCAGATGGTGGTCGCCAAGAATCCCGGCGAGACCGAGTTTCACCAGGCTGTGCGTGAAGTAGTTGAGTTTTTGTGGGATTTTGTGCAGGAGAATCCGGTATATAAGCATCATAAAATTTTAGAGCGGATTATCGAACCCGAGCGGACCATTATTTTTCGGGTGCCCTGGCGGGACGATCGCGGCAACATTCAGGTGAACCGTGGCTATCGCATTGAGTTCAATTCTGCCATTGGTCCCTACAAAGGCGGCTTACGTTTTCACCCGTCAGTGAATCTTAGTATTCTAAAGTTTCTTGGATTTGAACAGATTTTCAAAAACAGTCTGACAACCCTGCCCATGGGGGGCGGCAAAGGGGGATCGGATTTCAATCCGAAGGGCAAATCTGAAAATGAGATTATGAGCTTTTGCCAATCCTTTATGACCGAGCTGTACCGGCATATCGGCGCCAATGTTGATATTCCCGCCGGTGATATTGGCGTAGGTGGTCGTGAAATCGGCTATCTTTTCGGTCAGTATAAGCGCCTGAAAAACGAATATACCGGTGTTCTGACCGGTAAAGGATTAAACTGGGGCGGCAGTCTGATTCGACCGGAGGCAACCGGCTTCGGTAATGTCTATTTTGCCCAGGAAATGCTGAAAACCCGGAGCGAATCCTTTAAAGGGAAACGGGTCGCTATTTCGGGATTTGGTAACGTCGCTTGGGGTGCTGCGCAAAAAGCCACCGAACTCGGTGCAAAGGTCGTCACCCTCTCTGGTCCCGACGGATATGTGTATGACGAAGAGGGGCTCAACAATGAGAAAATCCACTACATGCTGGAGCTGCGCGCCACCAACAACGACGTGGTTGCGCCCTTTGCGGATAAATTTAAAAGCGCCGAGTTCATTGCCGGAAGACGTCCCTGGGAAGTAAAGGTTGATATTGCGCTGCCCTGTGCGACTCAGAACGAACTGAACGAAGCGGATGCTAAAAACCTGGTTGACAACGGCTGTCTCTGTATTTGCGAGGGTGCCAATATGCCCTGTACGCCAGAAGCGATCAGCCTGTTCGTGAAAAACCGGATGCTCTATGCACCGGGCAAAGCCGCTAACGCCGGCGGAGTTGCTGTTTCCGGTCTGGAGATGAGCCAGAACAGCATGCGGTTTAACTGGAGTCGCGAGGAAGTTGATCAGAAATTGCAAAGCATTATGAAGAATATTCATGCAACCTGTGTTAAATACGGTCAAAAAGGCGATTATGTCAATTATGTCAAAGGCGCTAATATCGGCGGATTTATTAAAGTCGCCGATTCCATGATTGATCAGGGCTGCGTCTGAGACGTTTAAAAAGCAATACAGGAAAAGGGATTGTCAACCGGCAGTCCCTTTTTTATAACTTGCAATTTTTAACGGAATTCGATACAATAAGTCCGGCGAATCTTAATATAGCCATGGTAAAGAAAAAAAATAGTACCGCGAATTCTCCACACACCAACCGGCTGGTTGCAAAAAAAACGGCGGCTGATGCTGACGATGCAGCAGAGGGCAAAATCACAGCGCTTCCGGAAACAGCAGCGGACGAATCTGCCAGGTCCGGACGATTTTTTCATCGAATATCCGACTGGTTTGTGAATGTAATCAAGAAACCCTATCACTTTTTTAACCGACTGTTTGTTATTTCCGGGATTATTTTCTGGATTCTGTTGATCCTGCTGTTTTTCTTTTTAATCGGTTTCTTTCAGTCAATTCCCGATTTTAAAAATATGGAATACGCGGATTTGAAAAATGCCGGAAGCGGTTATGTGGGAGCGCAACTTGAGGATAAGACTATTCAGCATCGTTGGGTTACGCTGCGGGATGTCAACCGGGAACTGTTATATACGATCGTAATGGCGGAAGACGGTAAATTTTTCGAACATAAGGGCATCAATTATGACATGATGATCAATGCTCTGGGTGAGAATATCAAGCGGAAAAAGCTGGTATTCGGCGCCAGTACCATTTCACAACAGGTTGTTAAAAATCTCTATATGGGCGACTCCAAGCGTTTGGTCCAGAAAATGAAAGAGATCGTCGCTACCCGGCGGATGGAGAAATATTTTTCGAAAAATGAAATCCTGGAGCTGTACCTGAATACGGCAGAATTCGGGCCGGATATTTACGGGGCAGATGCGGCGGCGCAACACTATTTTTCCAAGAATCCGGCTGAGATAAACGCTGCCGAAGCGGCTTTTTTAGCGCTGATGTTACCGTCGCCACGGCGGTATCATTTTACCATATTTCAGAATCAATACATTTCACCCCAGCATGAGAAGAAGCGGCGCCGGATTCTGCGGGATTTGGTGTATAAGGAGTATATCAGTCCGAAACAGTACGAAGAGTACCTTGGATTTCGATATTTTGAATAGCTATCCTGGTTCCCAAATTGCATTTGGGAACCTTCAAGTAGACGATCCCAAGTACAACTTGGGAACGAGAGCGTTTGGTGATTGTGGGTTTGGTGTCAGAAAAAGAATACCCTATTACAACCTGGAAACGAGTTTATTTTTTAATCTGTGTTTTTTAATACCGCCGCTATGCCGTGTTTGCCATCCATTTTAATAATCAGCGGATTGTCACAGCGGACATGCACGAGATATGTAGTCTTTTCAATTACCGGTTGCTTTTTCAGCCATTTCCAGTCAATGAAGTCCCTTTTTGTGTTCTGGGGTATGGTAAAGTAGCCGATCTGCATTGCGATGATATTGTGGAAAAAATGGGTGCCCTGAGATGGATCAACAGAGAAACCCTCAATGCCCATCTCGACGATGACTTTGGCTTTACTGATATTGACATATCGAACCGGGATACCCAAAAAGCGATCCTGGGAGCCCCAGCGTCCCTGCCCGATGAGAAGGTACTCTTTGTCTGCCTGTTTCATTTTGTCATTCAGATACTCGATTTCATCTCTGATCGGGGTGGTTTTCAGTTTGTCGAAATTCTGTGGGTCCACATAGATGATGTCACGAATTCCGGTGATAATGCCGTTACCCATGCTCCGTTCGGTGTAGATCAGCATATCATTCCGGTCAAACTGCTCATTGCTGAGGTCAACATCTTCCGAACTGACCGCCAGCGGTCGAATTTGCAAAATATGAAAAGAGGGTAAGATATTTTCTTGCCGGTTGTGCGACAGATTTGCGGCGAATTCGATTTCCACCGGCATGCCGAAAGCCCGCTCGCCGATATCAAGGATGTCCGTAATGATGGCGGCAAGGGGGAAATAATTGTATTTGATAATATTATCAAATGTGATGACCCGGAGTCCGCTTTTTGTCAGTCCTGGAACCAAACGCTGGTTTTCACCGTCCCAGACCGAAACCGCATGCTGCAGCGCGCCGTGTTTTTCTGCGACGGCGATGTCAAGGTTGTCAATGGTTGCCTCTTCACCCTGAATCAGATCGAAATCCTGATGTTGCATGTTGATTGCGTAGAACTTTTTCTGCGAATCTTCCAGCAGGCTTTTGCTTTGTAAAAATTCAATTTGCGGATATTTCGGGCAGAAGCGGAAATGCTTTCCGCCTTCGATGACCGATTTCCCCAAGCCCACAACAATGGAGGCAATGCCGTCTTCATTTCTTAGATTTGCCAGCGGATAATAGTTATATGACTGCGCCACACCGGAAATATGCGGATAGTAATAATCGCCGAACGGAGAACCTACTACCTGCTGAATAATAACCGCCATCTTTTCTTCTTCAATCTGATGATTGAGGTTTTCGATGTAAGTCCTAGAACTTTTAATATAG
>DSAS01000134.1 GCA_011046365.1 Fidelibacterota bacterium | reverse complement strand
TGAAACCGATCAGCAAACTTACCAGCTTTGGCAGCGTAATTTTATCATCCTTCATCAGTACGTGGGCTACCAGAGCAAAGATCAGTGGCTGGGAACCAATCACAATTGCCGCCAGGGCGCCGGACACCAACGTCATTCCAAAATAAAACAGCGCATAATTCACAAAAGTCTGGATGAATCCCAGCAGCACAATCCAACGCCAGTGGGTCTTGAAAACCGTCAGGTTGCGCCGCAGCCCAATAAAGGGAACCAGGATCAGACCGCTCAGGAAAAAGCGAACCCCGGCGAATCCGAAAGGCGGCGCGTATTGTAGCCCAATCTTGACCCCCACAAACGCCGTTGACCAGAGCAGACAGGCAAAAACCGCCAAAAGGATATATTTCAGCGGTAATTTAAACATTCCGCTCCACTTTCAATTCCCCGGCTTTCTTCAGCGAATATTCCGCAATGACCGGCCCGATCAGTTCATGAATCACAGTCGCCCCGATAATTATACTTAATAAAATATCAGAAAACTGATCGAAAGTCGGATTCTGCTTAATCAATAACGCCAGCCCGATAACAATGCCACCCTGGGGAATTAAACCACCGGCAGTGTATTTTTTTACGTGCGGGGACGCCTTTGAAATATGCGCTCCAAGGTATGTTCCTGTGAATTTCCCGACAGAGCGAAACAGCACAAAAAACAGCACCAGCCAATAGTAATCCGCCAGTACATCGAACTTTAATTGCATCCCGCTGATTGTAAAAAAGAGGACAAAGACCAGCTGTTCCGTATAACGTTCCAGGATTTTGAATATTTTCTGGTGATTCGGATTGAAATTTACGACCACAACACCCATGATCATCGTCGCCAGTAATTCATCAAAGTTAAAGGTTTTAGCTAACCCGAAACAGACCAGCAGCAATCCCAGTAAAATGACGATGAAAATACCCTCGGATTCACGTTTGATCCAGCTGGTAATTTGATTAAAAATGAACCCGAATAACGTCCCGACACCAATGGCACCGAAAATCTGGATGAACGGAATGGCGATTGATGTATAAAATTCAAATCCCTGGTGCCGGATCAAAACCCCTGCCGCAACAATGACAATACTGTAATTAAAAATTCCCACGACGTCATCAAAGGCAGCCACTCCCATAATTGTGGAGGTCACATCGCCTTTGGCATTGAATTCATGCGCAATCGCCAATGTCGCCGATGGATCGGTCGGTGAAGCCAGCACACCGAACAACAGACTTATCGGGATAAACACCGTCAGCCAGCCCGCATGATCCAGGGGCAATAGCCAGGGTGTTACAATCAAACTGCCGATCGTCACCATCAGAAAAGCAAATTCCGCTTCAAAAATGGTGATCAACGATATTGTTTTGCCAAGATATTTCAATTTTGAAAGAAGCAGCGTTCCACCAACGGAAAAGGTAATAAACGCCAAGGAAATATTGGTAATGACGTTGGTATTTTCGGAAAAACTCTGCGGAATGAAGTGAAACAGATCGGGGTTCAATAGGATTCCGGCAATAATGTATCCTGTCACTTTGGGTAATTTGATCCTGCTCGCGATCTCTCCCATGAGAAATCCGGAAGTCAGAATAATCCCGATGATTAATATTGGCTGCACACACTACCTTAATTGATTAATTTCGTTATACCGGAAACAGCCGATTTCGTGATCGTTCACCATCCCCGCCGCCTGCATGAAGGCATAACAAATGGTCGGTCCCACAAAGCTGAAACCCCGTTTTTTCAGGTCGGCGCTCATAGCTTCGGCTGCCGGCGATGTCGCCGGAATTTCCGCCACTGTTTTCCAGTGATTAACTTTCGGCTGGTGACCGACAAATTGCCAGATGTACTTGTCAAAAGTCCCGAACTCTTTTTGAACTTCGAGAAAGGCTTTGGCGTTTTTGACTGTGGCATTGACTTTGGCTGTATTGCGAATAATCCCGGCATCCTGAAGCAGATTATCAATTTTATCCTGATTGTATTTGGCAATTTTCTCCGGGTCAAAATTGTCCAGCGTCGCCCGGAAATTTTCCCGCTTCCGGAGAATCGTTGCCCAGCTCAGCCCAGCCTGAAAGGCGTCCAGCACCATGAATTCGAATATTTTGCGGTCGTCGTGAACCGGCACGCCCCACTCGTGATCGTGATATTCAATCATCAGCGGATCGGTGTCCGTCCAGGCACAGCGCTTTTTGGTCATCATCTTCTTTCCGAATTTTAATAAAACGCAGATAATATAACATTATTGGTGGCGGAATTCACGTATTAAAAACATCAGGAAAATAAGGGGTCATCCCCGGCTACTTTGTCATCTCCGGCTTAAACCGCTTCAGCAGCAGCGACAGGCTGATCACCGTCACCGAACTCAGCGCCATCGCCAGACCGCCCAGTTCCGGTTTAAAGACAATCCCGAACAGCGGGTAGAGGATGCCCGCCGCCACCGGAATCAGCGCCGCATTATAGGCGAATGCCCAGAAGAGGTTCTGCCGAATCCGGCGCAGGACTTTGCGGCTGAGATCAATCGCCGTCACAACCGCAGTCAAATCCGCGTACATCAGCACCACATCACCGCTTTCCACTGCCACATCGGTTCCCCCGCCCATGGCAATCCCGATATCTGCCCTGGTCAGCGCCGGCGCGTCATTAATCCCGTCACCCACAAAAGCCACAATTTTCTCGTTTGCCTGCAATTTTTGCAGCTCCTGCACCTTACCACCGGGCAGGACATTGGCTTGTACAAAATCCAATCCCAGTTCCCGGGCAATGGCATTCCCGGCTTTCCAATTGTCGCCGGTTATCAATCCGACTTCAAAGCCGCGTTTCCGCAGTGCCTGAATCGTGCGCCGGGCAGACTCTTTCAGCCGGTCCGCAATGGCGATAATTCCGCTGATTTGCCCTTCTGTCCCTACAATAACCACCGTATGACCGTCGTTTTCACAGTGCTCCATATCGGCAATGACTTTTTCCGGGATTGTGACATTTTTTTCACTGAACAGTTTGCGACTACCGGCGATCACGGTTTTTCCACCAATCGTACCCGTTATACCCTTGCCACCGTAATTTTGAAATGATTCAACCTCTGCCAGAGCAACCTTTTGATCCCGGGCAGATTGCACAATCGCCTTGCCCAGCGGATGCTGGGATTTTGCCTCCAGACTCGCCGCCAGCCGCAACACCTCATCATCTGCCATCCCATAGGCAATATGCTCCATCACCTGCGGTGTGCCCTCGGTTAGCGTGCCGGTTTTATCGAATACGACCGTATCCAGTTTGCCGGCGATTTCCAGTACCTCACCGCTTTTGATCAACACACCCAGCTCGGCGCCGCGCCCAATCCCCACCGTAACCGCCGTCGGCGTCGCCAGACCCAGCGCACAGGGACAGGCAATCACCAGCACCGCAATCAACGTAGTGAGTGCAAACAACAATCCGTAACCGGCAATGAAAAACCAGAAAAGAAATGCAGCAATCGCAATCGCCAGCACCACCGGAATGAAGAGGCTCACCGCCCGGTCTGCCAGCCGTTGCACCGGCGGCTTCGAGCCCTGCGCCTCTTCAACCGTCCGAATAATCTGCGCCAGCATGGTATCTTTACCCACCTTCTCGGCAATGAACTGAAACGCCCCATCCTGGTTCACCGTGCCGCCCACCACTTTTGCACCCTGCTCCTTAAAGACCGGAACCGGCTCACCGGTGAACATGGATTCATCCACAAAGCTGCTGCCACTTTGGACAGCCCCGTCCACCGGAATTTTGCCACCCGGCTTCACTACAACCAAATCTCCCACAACCACTTCACTGAGTGGAATATCCATTTCGATATTATTCCGGATGACCGTCGCCGACGGCGGTTGCAACTCAATCAGTTTTTGAATGGACTCCGAGGTGCGGCTTTTCGCCCGGGCTTCCAGATAGCGTCCCAGCGTCAGAAAGGTCGCCAGCATCAGCGCGGTTTCATAAAACATGAATTCCCGGGACAGCCCGATTCCAAAGGTCGCCAAAACGCTGGAAATATAGGCTACCCCCATCCCCATGGCATACATGACATCCATGTTCAACGAACGCCGCCGCAGTGCCTGAACCGCCGCCCTGAAAATAGGAAAACCGATATAAAAAAAGACCGGCGAAACCACCGCAAACAGCAGATAATTCCAAAACTGCGGCAGCCGCAGGGGCAGCCACATCAGCAACATGAGCGGAGCAGCCACGGCAAATCCCAGTGAAAAGCGCCGGCGCCGGGTTTTCAGCTCATCAACATGGCTTTTTTTTTGAGCGGAACCGGCGTGATCCTCGTCGCTGCCGAGATAGCGGTAGCCCGTCGCCTCAACCGCTTTCTGAATATCGGTCAATGTCACCTGTGCGGGCTCGTAGACCAGCTGCGCCTTCTCCGTCGCCAGATTGATACTCGCCGCGCGGACGCCCGCCAGCGCATTCAACGCCCCCTCTACGGTCTTCACACACATGGCACAGTGCATTCCGCCGATGTTGATCACCACTTTATTTGTATCTGTCATATCTCTCCTCCAATCCATTAATCTACAATCTTAGAAGCAAATTCGCCTGAATTGTTACCACCAGAAATCAATAACCGGGTTCGCATAACGGACACTCTCCCCGAATCCATCTTGGAAAACTTCCAATAATTCTCTATTTTAATGACCAAATACAGGGTCAAAGGAAACCATGATTGATTATAGCAAAATAAAAACCTACCCGATTAATCAGCGCCGCAACAAGTTCAGCATCAAAGAGATGATTCCGCTGGATTCGGGCATTGACCTGCAGAGTGAAGAGCTCCGCCGGCTGGCACGCCTGATCGCCGACGCCAAAGCCAAAAACGCCAAAGTGATCGTCATGATCGGCGGTGCCGTGGTAAAAGTCGGCTGCTCGGCGCTGTTGATTGACCTGATCCGCCACGGTATTATTGATCATATCGCCATGAACGGCGGCGCCTCGATCCACGACTTCGAAATCGCCATGATCGGCGCCACCTCCGAAGACGTCCCCAACGGACTGATAGACGGCAGATTCGGCATGGCGTCCGAGACGCTGACCTATATGAATGCCGCCCTGAACAGCGGGTACGCCAAAAACAAAGGCTACGGGTTGTCCATCGCCCGCAAAGTCGCCGAGCTGGACTTCCCGCACAAGCGCCTGAATATCCTCTACAATGCCATGATCCAAAACATTCCCGGTACCGTCCATATCGCCATCGGCGGCGATATCATCCATCAGCATCCCGACTGCGACGGCGCGGCTCTGGGGAAAACCTCCTTCATTGACTTCCAACACCTGATCGAAAGCGTCTCCCGCCTCACCGGCGGCGTCCTGCTGAATATCGGCTCGGCGGTCAACCTCCCGGAGGTCTTTCTAAAAGCCCTGACCATGGTGCGGAACCTGGATTACGACGTACGCAATTTCACCACCGCCAATTTCGATTTCCTAAACATGTACCGCTCCCGCACCCGCATCGTGGAGTGGCCGCAGGTGCTCGGCGGTCAGGGTTTCGACATTCGGGAAAACCACGCCAAAACCATTCCGACCCTGCATAAGTATATCCTCGATCTGCTGTAACCCGGCACGCCATGGAAATTCCCTCCCAGATTCTGCTCATCCGCCTCTCCTCCATCGGCGATATTCTGCTGACCTTTCCGGCGATTCAGGCGCTGCAGCACAACCACCCCGAAACCGCCATTGACTTTGTCATCGCCCGGGAATATCAGGACGTGTTGACGCCGGTACGCCATCTGTTGCGGAATATTATTATTTACGATAAAACCAAAACCGGCAGCGAAACCCGCCGCATACGGCGGATTATCAGAGAAAAACGCTATCCCCTGATTGTGGATCTGCACAACAACCTGCGCACCCGGCAACTGACCCTGCTGCAAAAGGGCACCGTCCACCGCTTCCAAAAACATCAGCTCCGACGCTTCTGCTTTGTGAAATGGCGCTGGAATGTTTTTAACTACCCGCCGGTGTGGCGGCGCTATCTCAGCACGATTCCCCTGAATCTGAGTGATGCCGCTTTCCATATCACCGAATACAAGCATAAGCCCGCCGTCATTTCCCGGCTGGAAGCCGACATTCCCACACCGGCGGAAAAGCGCCCTGTGATTCTCATCTATCCCGGCGCCCGGCACTTCACCAAACGCTGGCTCCCGGACTACTATCAAAAACTGATCACCCTGATCCTGGAACACACCGACTATACCATCATTCTCGGCGGCAGTCAGGCGGAAGCGGCGGACAATCAGCGCTTAGCCGCCATCGCTCCCCACCGGATTACCGATACCAGCGGGAAATACACCCTCAGTGAAAACTTTACCCTGGTGTCACTCTGCGATCTGCTCATCAGCAACGACTCCGCGCCCATGCACATAGCCGCCCTGCTGGGTAAACCCCAGATCGCCATCTTCGGCAACACCGTCCGGCAATTCGGCTTCTACCCGGAAAATCCCCATGCCAAAATTATGGAAGACAATTCGGTGATCTGCCGCCCCTGTTCCCATATCGGTTTTGAAAAATGCCCCAAAGGACATTTTAACTGTATGCGGAACATCACACCAGAACAGGTCTTTGAAACGCTCCGCCACCTGCTGGTGGGAATTGTCAATTAACAAATTCCAAATTCCAAACTTTATTTCAACCTTCGGAAGGTCGTAACCGAAGGGCGAAGAACAAAGAGTTAAAGAGTAACGGTTTTCCGGAGCTCCCGATTCCATAAATGATGTATTGTTTTCGATATTATAACCGCAGAGATTATACACGCGATTATGCCGAAAATCCCTTTTATGACCTCTTTTTTCTTGACATTAAAAACTGCTGAAAATATATTCGGTTCAACATTGTTTTCCTTTTCGCAAGGCATTGTAATAATGCCTATTTAGCGGAAAGAGATACTATTATTGACGGCTGTTTGTAAAGCTAAAGCAGTAGACGATAATAGAATGTGTCTTTCAGGATACATAAAAAGAAGATACGAAAAACCCAAACAGAAAGGAGGCAGTTATGCCGAAGGACAATCTTATCTCCATTGACATCCCTGTAGAGGATGTCCAGGCGGTTATGGACGCTATCGGGATCATCTAGGAAAAACTGAAACCCCATCTGGTCGCCCTGACCAGTGAGGAGCGCAAATCACTGCTCAAAATGGGCGATCGGACCATCCCTTTTGTCGCTAAAGTCATTGAGTACGCCGATGCAGAGCCGGAATTTGTACCCGGTTATATGGACGTCCCGGAATTGAAGAAGGATTTTCAAGCCACCGAAACGATTAACCAGATGTACCGCCCGCTGGTTCAGATCGTATCCAATCTGAATGACACCCTGATGCTTTGCGGTGGTGAAGCCTACAAAGCCGCACTCCAGTTTTACAACTATGTCAAAGGCGCCGCCAAAAACAACGTCCCCGATGCCAAGGTCATTTACGACGATCTAAAAAAACGCTTCGGCAGACAGTCCGGTACCACGGCTGCCAAACCGACAAGCTAAGCGTCGAAGTGATCAATCAGGCTCCGGGAATTTTTTAGGGGTTCCAAAGAGTCTTACAAGACCTTCGGAAGGTCAAATTTGACCTTCCGAAGGTCACATAGGGGCTTCAAAACGTCTTGCATGACCTTCCGATGCTCAAAAAAGACCATCCAATGGTCAAATAAGAACTATAGAACGTCAAACAAGATCAAAAAAGGGTCAAAATTGATATTTAGAAGACGGGGTGTTATCTTATTCTTAGTTGAAATTGTCATGAAAAAGGGTGAGGTTCCTTTATGAAAATTGATACAATAATGAATAAAAGGAAGGAACCTCGCGATGAAATTAAACAAAGACGAATTAAAAGGCAAGACATTGAGTTGGGCATTGGAACAAGGCATTGACACGAAACTCGC
>DSAS01000180.1 GCA_011046365.1 Fidelibacterota bacterium | reverse complement strand
CCGGGACTCTCCAAAAAGGCGTATCCGAAGTAACCGAGACCGGTACGCCCTTTGAAGTCCAATCCGTCAGCATCCCAACAGTAGGTGATATCATCCACCACGTCAAAATAGGCTAAATCATCTCCGGAATCACCGGAACCACCGACCATCACGTCGGCATACATGCCAAAAACGACCTTCGGCAAATCCTTATGACTATAGTTTTCGAAATCGTAGCGAACAATCAGGATATCCTCGGCTGCCACAGCCGCCCATTGATATCCGCGCACCTTTACCTTGAGACCAAGCCCGCGGCGCCCACCGGTATACCAGCCACCGGAATCAATCGCGCTGCCAACAAACGGGAAATAGCCGTATTCATCGTTATCCCGGTCATCAATCACATAATAACTCTCCTGATCCGCCCGTACATAGGCACCAAATTCGCCATTCCACCTGCCATCGCGGGTTCCGGGATCACCGGGATAGTCATACGGCCAGGATTTGGGCCAGGTTTCCGGCTTATGACTCATCGCCGGAAATTCATCCTTGTTAATAGTGATATCTTCTTCGAAATAGCCCGGCAGCGGCTGCCAGTTCCAGAGATGCGTTCCATCGGGTGAAATGTCATGCCAAGTCGGATGAGTATAACTCTCCGAAACAATCTGGATCGTGAAACCAGCCGAATCCACCACTTCGCCTCCGGCAGCCATAATGAACTCGAAACCGTAAGTATATCCGGTTCCTTTCGGCCACTCCATTTGTGGTGATTTATACCGGTCACCTAAATTGCCAAAATTGGAGAAGCGGGTATTGATCAGGTTACCGTTATGGATGCCCGACCGGCGATGTTCATTACCGGCATGTAGCCCGTTCCAGGTCCAAAATAGGATTAGCAGCAGTATTGCGAAATGCCGCCGATATTCAAATTGTCTTTTCTTGCCTGTCATGTTCTTAATTATACCTTCTCATTTATTTTTGAGAATTACTCCACTATATTCATTTAAAAATCAATCGCCAGTCCGAGTATCACCCTCCGAGGTTCAGAGTAATAATCCGGACGAAGATCAATCTCTTCAATCGTAAAATTTGGGTTTTTCTGCAACAAATAGTAGTTAGCCATAGTACGATAGTTGTAACCGGCGCGTCCCGTACCTTGATAAACGGTGATTTCATTCAACCGATCGGTCAGATTAAATACTTTACAGAATAGTTTGACTTTATAATTCATTACCGAAAAATACTTATAAAAAGTCATATCAATATTATAGGTTATCGGTTTGCGGTCGCTGTTTTCAAACTGGGTTGACAGTGCGCTTCCCGGACTCACGGGCGTATAGGGCTGACCGGTTGCGTACCTTCCGATCAATCCAAGATTCCAATCGGAGGGATTCCCCACCGCCACCGAGGCATTAAACGTGTGGGTCTGGTCCCAATCCAACGGTAATACCTGCTTTTCGGTCTCCTTTGGCGGGTCCGATTGAAAATCCAGAAAGACGGCATTCGGGTCTGACGCATTGCCCCGGGCAACCTGATAGGTATAATCCACCGAAGCCGATACAAAATCGTTGTAACCATACCCTTTCTTGAACGATACCGTAAATCCTTTTACATTCCCATAATCACGGTTGATGTACCGCGCATAGGCTTTGTCGTCAATGGTCGAAATAATTTCCTGACTTAAAAGGTTTTTAATATCCTTATAATACACCGTTACATTCAATGAAAAAACGCCCATCAGCTGCTGCTGCAAACCCACTTCATAGCAGACTGTTTTTTCCGGTTTCAAATTCGGATTACCCATCTTAGTTTTCAATTTACCAAGCTCTATCTCATATTCGTAATTATTGTAAATATATTCGAAACGGGGCAGCTGGAAAAAATGACCATAGGAAATGTGAACCACACCCTCATCTGAGATCGGAAATGCCAATCCGAGCCGTGGGCTGATTTGGGAACGTGTCTCCGCATCGGAGAGCGGAGACCCAAGCCGGATGGTTCCGGAATCTGCCGAAGCCCGCAGACTGTCGGGAACCAATGCATTCGGATCCCAATAATCGTGGCGTAAACCGATATTCAAAATAATCTCATTGAGCTCCACCTTATCCTGCAGATAGACCGCCGCCTCCCGCGGCTTGACCATATACTGGTTGTACATTGTGGTCTCGCGAATCGGCAGTTTTAACTGCGGAGCTTGATAAACCGGACCCTCCGCTACAGTCTCCTGAATAAAATAGTCCAAATTGTGCTGCTTAATTTCAAATCCGCCCTTGATCTGATTGGCTCTATTTACCTGGCTGGTCAGGTCCAGCTTCAGAGATAATGCAGAACGGGTTATATCGTAACGACCATTCTGGGTGCCGCCAAAATAAAAACCGTCCGTTGAATATGGATTTCCCTGATACCGCGTATCCAGCGGATTTTTA
The DNA here is from genome assembly GCA_011046365.1 of Fidelibacterota bacterium. GTDB lineage: Bacteria > Fidelibacterota > UBA2242 > UBA2242 > UBA2242 > B118-G9. The sequence goes on along the minus strand of DSAS01000180.1, from coordinate 5,590 downwards.
AAGAGATACGCCTGAGTATTTTTAGAATAATTTGTGAAATTTAGTGTATAAAACGTACTGTTACTCAACACATGATTCAGACTGAACAGGTGGTTAAAACTGGTGCCGTAATTGGTCCGTACTCCTTCGGGTGCATACCGGCGGGCATCGCTGTAGCTTTTACTTTCATCATCATTGTAAAAAAGCGAATAATTGAGCTTGGCAGAACCTAGTTTCGTCGTCACCTTCCCATAAAAGGAGATTTTCTCTTTTCCGTTCAATGGCACGTAAGAACCGTCACCGGTCATCAGTGAATCGGGCACCCTGATGCCGTATAATCTCTGGTCCTCGGTCTCGGTTTTATACGCCTCGTTCATAAAAGCCTGGATCGGCACCGTGTCCTCAATCCGGATGCGGCGCTGACCGTACAGCCAGCCGTCAGTCTGATAATATCTGGTAGAAGTATAAAAAGACCCCTGTGGCAGAACCGGCAATGGTCCCTGCAGATTAAAATTCAGGTCCTTCTCGCCGACATTTACATGGTCTATGTTCATGAAGATATCTTTATTTGCCGATACATAATCGCCCACCGAAACTGACACTCTGCCCTTAAATTTTTTCGCCCCCTCTTTCGTTACAATATTAACGATACCCGATTGCGCCTGCCCGTACTCAGCATTAAAGGTACCACTGATCACCTGTAACTCCTGAACCCAGTTGTTTTCCAGACCAATCGAGCTGCCGCCGTTATACTGGTCGGTAACTGCCACGCCGTCAATCAGATAAGCAATCTCACCGGCACGCCCGCCCCGAATATGAAATTCACCGGCAGCATCCCTGACAACACCGGTCTGCAGCTGAATGAGATCATCAATTTCCTGAACCGGCATCGTTTCGATGTTTTCCGATGAAACATATGCCGCTGAGTTAGTCCGGTCCATTTCGACCAGGGTGCGTTGACCAACCACCACCACCTCTTTGCCCTGAATGGTTTGCGGCTTAATGTCAAAATTGACAGTGGTCGTCCGGTCCAGGTTAACCACCACACCGGTATAGATCGTCTTCTCATAACCGATGAAGGAGCAGACAATATCGTAAGTACCAGGCGGAATATTAATGATGAAGTAGCTACCTTCAGCGTCGGAAACGGCGCCGTAGTCCGTGTTTTGAAGATAGATATTGGCTCCAATAATCGGGTTGCCCGTCGTGCTGTCTACGATTTTCCCACTGATTTTACCGGTTGTCCCGGAAAAGCCAAACTGCACCAGGGCTATTAAAACCAAAGCGGCGTATCCAATATTTTTACTCATTCACCTCTCCAACAGATTGAAAAAATTCTTACTCATGTCAAGAAATTGGGGGTCGTTTTCAGGAAGTCACCTTTATGGAGGTAACGAACGATTTTTGACTTACCTTGAGTTTGTGGGAAATCAGTAACACTATGAGAATAATTATTCATAAATATTAATTCTATATGTAGTATGCAATCTTTTATCCTAAAAGTCAACAGTTTTTTCATCAATGGATTGAAAATAGTGACCAATTCTGTAGGAAACTAATCAGACAGGATACTTTTTGAATTTCCTATTTTTATATTTGTATGAATATTCAAAATATACTATTTTACAGACAGTAATAACTGATGAAAAGCGTTAGTATCAGTTTGAATTAAGGTGCGCTATTAAAATCAATGTATCAGATGACCTCCTGCTTTTAGTTTCGACCCTCTACTACGTGGAAAAACTGGGGCAGGCAAAGGTTTCGGAATTAGCCGGGGTATCCCAAGCCACAGTTTCCCGACTCCTGGAAGAGGCGCGCCGGCGCGGGATTGTCCAGATTACGGTAAAACCCTTTTCCGCTCAGGATAAAGAACTCGAGGAAAATCTCAAAACGAAATATCACCTGGATTTTGCAATCGTTATTAAAGGCGCCACCAGTCATAGCGAGGAAAATCGCCGGCATGCGTTAGGGCATTTCGCCGGACCGCTTATATCCAAACTAATCAAACCGAACACCATCGTCTGTGTCGCTGCCGGACGTCATATTTACAGCTTGAGCGAAAACATGCACCCTGCCAACAGTTCCGGCGTAACCTTCATTCAGGCGATGGGCGATATCAGCACCCATATCAAAGAAGACGACGCTATTGAAATCACCCGGAAACTCGCCAAGCGCTGGAACGGGCAATTTCTGCGCCTGCAAGCCCCGGCAATCACTACCAATAGTCAGACTTACGAAGCCTTTGTCTCACACGATCAGATCAGGTTCGTATTGTCCCGGATGGACAGCGCCGATCTTGCCTTTGTTGGAATCGGTGTTCATGGCAACTCGGTTTTTTATGATCGCGATTTTCTGAAAACCAACGATATCAACTACCTGATTAATAAGGGAGTTGTGGGCGAAATATGCGGTCACTTTTTTAACCGGGATGGGGAAGAGTGCGACACCGAATATCGTAATCGGGTTATCGGGGTTAGTCTGGAGCAGTTAAAGAAGATCCCCCAGGTTATCGCCGTCACTAGCGGAGCAAATCGGGCTGAGGCTCTTGCCGCCGCCATCCGCGGCAATCTGATCAACTCTTTAGTCATTGACGATATCGGCGCAAGAGAATTATTACAGATCTCATGAAGTATTCTGTATAGAGTACTACCCTGCCCGCAAATCTGCAAAACGGCTCAGGACATTAATAGGAGCAATATTTACTCTGATTATAATGCTTCCGGATGAAAGGACCCTTTTTCCAGAGCTTTAATCTGGTCAACTTTGGGTTGCGAGCGACCGCCGCTAAATTCGGACCGCAACCACGCATCCACGATCATTTTCGCCAACTCGCTGCCAATTACCCGGGCTCCCATGGTCAAAATCTGGGCGTTGTTGCTTTTTCTCAGGCGTTCAGCCGAATAAACATCGTGACAGACACCGGCGTACACACCTTCGACCTTATTGGCGATAATCGCCATTCCCAGACCGGTACCACAGATTAAAATCCCCCGGTCATACTCACCGGCTTGTATTTTTAATGCCAGGTTATAGCCAATTTCCGGATAGAGGGCAGCACCCTTTGCACTGAAGCTCAGATCAGTAATATCAACACTGGAATTTTTCAGGTGCTCAAAAATGATCCCCTTCAGATCCGTAGCCGCATCATCACAATCAATCGCTACTTTTATCCGTTTTTTCACTATTTACCAATCGTCCGGTTTCTCAATTTGTTATTCTCATGTTCCGCATGCGCTTTTGAGCCGGGCAGATGGGGATTCCGGTTCCATAACATAATAAAACAGATCAACGCTGCCAGAGATGACAGGACCAGCACCATAAAGCCGGTGTTCCAGCCGAAATTATCAACCACCAGACCGAGCCCCCAGCCGGAAAGAATCGTACTCAAATAGCCAAACAAACCGGTCAGTCCCACCGCAGCTGCACCGGCGCTTTTGGGAACCATATTGACTGCAATCACCGCAACCAAACACTGGGGACCATAGATCATGAAACCGGTTCCCCAGATCAGCGCTCCGTTGAGAATCACCGATTGAACCGGCAACTTCCAGAAGAGATAAATAAAAAGCGTGCAGAACGCCATATAAATTCCACAAGTCCGTCCGCCGTAGCCTTTAAACAGCTTATCCATCGCCCAGCCACCGACCAGCATTCCGGCTAATCCAGCCAGCTCATAGCCGCCGACAATCCCCGCCGCCTGAGTAATATCCACCCCCTTCGATTGCGTCAGAAAGGTGGTTCCCCAATCCAAAACCGAATAGCGAACCACATACACAAAAAAGTTTGCAATACTGACGATCCACATCCCTGGATTTTTGAAAATGTATTGAATCACAACCTCTTTATATGAAGTGCTTTTTCCCTCAACTGAATCACTGATATCGGTCTCCTCGCCCAAATATTCCTCCACCGGCGGCAGACCCAGCGATTGTGGACGGTCACGCAGGCGATTCAGGATAAATAACGCCAAGAGAACTGCAATGCCCGCCGGTACGAAAAAGCAGGAACGCCAGCCATAGCGGACAATCAGAAAACCGTTCAAAAAAACAACCCCCGAAGCTCCGATAGAACAGGCGGTATTGGTAATAGAAAACCGGACACCGCGCTCTCTGGCGGCATACCAGTTGACCAGTGTTTTGCTGCAGGGCGCCCAGCCCATGCCCTGAAACCAGCCGTTTAAAATCCAGAACACACCGAAGGCAATGACACCGCTGCTTAATCCGAAAAATACATTAATCAGCGCCGAGCAGATCAGCCCCAACGCCATAAAGTAGCGTGGATTGGTCCTGTCACCGGCAAAGCCGTTGATAAATTTTGAGATACCATAAGTAATGCCAAACGCCGTCAGAATCAGACCCAGTTGCGCCTTGGGAATATTGAATTCCTGCTCAATAACCGGCATCGCCACCGCCAGGCTTTTGCGCACAAAATAGTAGCCCATATAGCCAAACATCATGGCATACATTACCCGAAAACGCCAGTATTTATACTGCTTCTGCATTTCACGGTCATCGGTAATCCGCGGTATATCCGGTGCAACTTTTAATAAACTGAACAGCCTGCTAAAAAACATCTAATATCTCCTGCATTCTCAATCTGTACAACGGTCCCATCGGTTATTCAGTCTGATGACTTTGTTCCAGTAATTCCCCAAGTTCCTGGATATTTTCCACAATCAGGTCCGGTTGATGGACAGCGTTTTTCACATCCGTTGCCGTCGCTTCTCCGGACAGTACCAAAATCCCCATTATCTCGGCCCGGTGCGCCATCTCAATATCCGTATAAAGGCGGTCACCCACCATGGCGATTTCTTCTTTGTTTAAATTATTGCGCTCCATAATCCCCCAAATCATACTCGGATCGGGCTTACCCAACACCACATCCGGTGTTCGGTCAGTTGCTGAACTCAGGGCTTCGCAGATCGCTCCGCAATCAATCAGCAGGGTCGGTTGATCGGTGGGGCAGGTGCGGTCCGGATGCGTCGCAATAAAAGGTTTGCCACCTTTTATCCAGTATCCGGCTTTACATAAGCGCTTAAAATCAAGTAACGTATCAAAACCGACAACTACGGCGTCCGGTTCTATAGCGCTGTCCGTCTCCACAACCGTAAAACCGTATTCCCGGAATTCCTCTTTCAATCCCTCTGTTCCGAGGATAAACAATTTTTGCAGCTCCGGTCGCCTGGATTGGAGATAATCAATCGTCGCCAGCGAAGAAGTATAGATATTTTCTTTGGTTCCATGCAAACCCATGCTCCGGATTTTTTCCAGATACTGCGATACATTTCTGGAAGAATTGTTCGTCAGATAGGTATACCGAATTTTCAGGCGATCCAATTTTTTAAAAAAATCACTGGTAAAATTAAACACCTGACTGCCGTTGTAGATGGTTCCATCCATATCCAGAACCACATGACAGATTTTCGAGAGTCTTTTGAAATCAATTGTCTTTTTATCCATGTTCCTTTTCCGCTAATGTCTTATTCAGACGAGGATTTCCAATACCGACCGGAATCGAAAATATGTCTGATACACTGGTTGAATATACCCAACTGCTGAGTAAAGTCCAATATCGTATACCGCTGCCGTATCAACCAGGCGGTTCGATAACT
>DSAS01000136.1 GCA_011046365.1 Fidelibacterota bacterium | reverse complement strand
TTTTGATAAAAAAGCTCCACCCCCTGTGCCGGAACAAAGCGCGATGCTCGATACAACTTTCGATATGGTTCCCGAAGTGGTTGTCACCGACACCGGCACCGAAATAGTTGTACCCGAAGAGCTGCAAGATTTACGGAAAAAATATAACGTGCAACCCCGGACAGTTACCGAACCGGCAAAAACCATTCAGCGAAGAATACAAACCGAACCACCGCAACCGGTCGCCCGGGAAATCCCTGCTCCGAAGGCAGCTACACCGGCGGTGCAACAACCGGTCGAATCTTCTCGTCAGATTGCAGACGCTCGTCAATTCCCCGCCGCCGAGGTAGCACCGCTAAAAGGGTTGAAACCTTCCGCACCCTATTCAATCAGAATCGCCAATACGGCTTCATTGCAGGAAGCCAAAGGCTACACGACAACTTTTATCCGTGAAGGATTGACTGATGCCTTCATCACCGTTGATTTCAGTAGCCCGGGTACCAGGCGGTATATTGTCTGCTACGGTAATTTTCAAAAGGAATCGGACGCCCGGAACAAGCTGTTCGAATTGCAGTTTCTCGGTTTTGAAGGCGAATTTACTCCGGTTCATTTACCCTATTCTATTTTACTGGGAGAATCCCACTCGACCGACCAGGCTAGATCAATCTCAAACAGGCTGCCTGAAATCCGGGATTTCAGCTATGCAAGAACTGGTACATCGGGCTGTTATGCCCTGGCTGGGGCTTTTGCCAGCGAAGATATCGCCAATCTGTTTCGGCAACAATACTTCAGTTTGCAGGATAAACCGATTGTAATGCGTTAGAATTGGAACACCGCCACCGGACAGACATTTACAGAATATGAACCGTCATTTCCATCAGAAGAAAAAAAAACGCCTGCAACGGGGCGATAAACTCGTTCTCAAGATCGGAATCCCGGCTACGATTCTGACGGCTCTTATTATTCAGCTCACCGTTCGCGGAGTTCCGGTTTTACTGGACAATATAATCACTTTTATCAATCAGCAAGCCGAACGATCGCGCAGAATTATCGCCGGCTACGCCGCCCAGAAAGAAAAAGATGCCAGTTTCCGGACTGAGAAAAAATATCAGGTAGATGAATCTTACGAAATTGGAACGTTTAAATATAGTTCAAATCCTTATAAACCTTCTAAAGAGGACCTAATTCGTGATTTTGAGAAGTATCGAAAGAATCAAACAGAAGGCGACGATGCCATCTATCAGGAAATTCAACGCCGCGAACGCAAACAGGAAATCGAAAAATATCAGGAGATTTTCAAAGAAGAAAAGGACTTTTAATCGAATTTAATCAATATGAGCTATCATTATCATTATCATTCAAAACGAAAAAAGCGTAAACTGAAAAGCGTAGAGAAAAAAATTTTATATGCAATTATTCCGCTCAGCTTTCTGATCGCTTTTGGAATTCAGGTGGTTATAAAGGGTGTCCCACGCTGGATTACCATTATGGTCAGCAATATGCGGATGGAAGAAACCATTGCCAAAGCTTTTATCAAAGGTTCGGCTGTACGACGGGAAACAAAACTCCGCCAGGATTATGAAAAAAGTTATCGGGAAAGAAATAAGGATTATAATGAGGAATATATTGATATTCTCGAAAACCGCGGTGAGAAGGAACTCAAGGAATATCAGAAGTATTTCGAAAAAGAGACCAAAGAATCCGGAGGATTTTAATCTCCTAAATGGCTAACCGGCTTCTCGATTACAATACCAATCTGATAACGACGCTTATCGCCATTCCGATATCAATCGCCGTCGCCTTAATATTAGTTAAAGTTGATACGGTTTATGCAATCACCGCCGCCATCGGACTGGGCGTTCTGGTATTAACCTTTATTAATACCGATTTTGCCATTTATGCCTTAATATTCTCGATGCTCCTCTCTCCCGAATTTGGTAGCCGAACGACTCACGGCGAAGGTGTCACTATCCGAATTGACGATGTTCTTTTAGTCATTATTCTGTTCACCTGGTTAGCGAAGACCGCCCTGTACAAAGATTTGGGACTGTTCAGAAAATCGCCATTGAACAAACCGATAGCCTACTATACCTTCATCTGTTTCTTTGCCACCGGTGCCGGGATGCTGTTTCACAATGTCAAACCACTCAATGGGCTGTTTTTCGTATTAAAATATATCGAATATTTCCTGGTCTATTTTCTCGTCGTCAATCAGGTCCGCTCAAAAAAGCAGTTTGATAACTTTGTGATTGCTCTGTTAGTTACATTTGTAATTGTTGTCATTGTGGCAATGTTGCAAATACCATCCGGCAAACGCCTGACGGCGCCTTTTGAGGGTGACGCCGGAGAACCCAATACCCTTGGTGGTTACCTGATTTTTATCATTGCGATCAATTTAAGTCTCGTGTTACAGCCCGGAATTATTCCCCAGCCAAAATATCGCCGTTTACTGTTATGGATCACCGCTATTTCTATTTTTCCCTTCTTTCTGACAAACTCCCGGGGGTCCTGGGCAGCGGCGATTCCGGTAGTGATCGCTTATATTTTCCTGAGTAACCGGCGCTGGATTATTGTCGGTTTTTTAGCATTTTTCTTGCTCATGGCGCCGATAATTCTGCCTGATACTGTTATTGACCGGTTCCGATACACCTTCCAAAAACAAACCGGCTACGCTGCCACGCTGCAGGAAAATATCGGTGGTGTCACGCTGGACACCTCCGCTTCAGAACGGGTTCGCAGCTGGCGGGACGCCTGGCAAGGAGTCAAGAAAAGCCCGCTTTTTGGCTATGGCATCACCGGCTGGCGTTTTCTGGATGCCCAATACATGCGCGTCCTGATTGAAACCGGTTTTTTCGGACTCGGACTTTTCCTTTATCTGCTCTATTCAGTTCTCAACGAAACCTGGAAAGTCTTTAAAAATGCAAAGATTCCATTTTTCAAATATTTCGCCCAGGGCTTTTTCGTCGCTACGATTGCCATGATGACTCACAGCATCGGTGCCAATACCTTTATCATCCTCCGAATCATGGAGCCCTTCTGGCTGGTCTGCGGACTGGTAATATCAATCCCATATATTGAAAAAATCGAAACCGAAAAACTCGCAGAGTTACAAGACGAAGTTGCAAAAATTAAATTAGGTACAATTTAAATAATGATCAGCGACTTTAATTTCCGCCCGATTCAAAAAGACAATATCCTTTTCAAACCGCTGGATGACGGCGCCGTATTGTTCGAACCGGAGACCGAGCTGGTGCACACGCTGAATCCTTCGGCGGCTTTCATCTGGGTCCACTGCGACGGCAACCACACTATCCATGATATCATTGGACTGGTAAAGCAAAATTTTCGCGATTTCGAGCTCGATCCTGAAAAAGCCGTTCCCGATGTCGTCAATCAATTTCAAGGGCTGGATTTACTGAAAAGTTCATGAACTATATCTCAATACCCACTCCGGCGAAAACCATCAAAATCGGCTTTCCACCTGAATTAGACCAGAAAATCCGCACCAGCGTGTTCTCCGGCTTGATCGAAAATAGTCCCGCACCCGGCGACTGCAACATTCATTATCAGATCATGCAGCCAAACGATAAATACTACCTCTACCGTAACTGCCGCCTGACGCACCGCAATCGGAACAATCATAAAATCATCTATGCATTGGAGTGGCAAATTGTAAATGATTTTTTAAACGCCTATAAAAACTGTATAAAATTTCACGCTGCGGCACTCAGCTATATTAATAAAGGAACCCTCTTTATCGGGCATTCCGGTACCGGGAAGACCAGTCTGAGTTTAGTATTAATGAAAAACGGTTGGCACTTGCTGTCCGATGAATTCGGCATCCTGGAGGCAGACTCTCTTTCAATTCAACCATTCCCCCGGAATATTATCATCAAGCCCCATCATCCGATTGATTCGGCTCGCAAAGAGAAATTTCTGAATACCGTGTATCAGACCGACAAGAAACGACTGGAAATTCACTACTTCCCGCCTGCAGAGTTTGGCACTCTCCGGAACAAACCCGCTCTGCTGAAACAGATTTACTATATAAAAAACACAAGCTCCCCAAATTATTCCATCAAAAAGTTACAACAATACGAAGCACTGTCGCTGTTGCTGAACCACCTGCAAAATCCGGAAATTCTGAAAACCACGCTGTTCGATTTTACCACTTCGATTTTTAACGACATCCACCATTTTGAATTGTATCTGCCAAATCCTTTTACATTGACCGAAAATCAGCAGGCAAAGCTGAGTAAACAATTAGCCGGGGTATTTTAATGCTGGATTATTACCACCAGCTGCTTTACGACAATCTGCGGATTGAAGCGTTCCGGCAAGCCATTACGACTCTGATTGACCGTAATACCATCGTCGCGGAAATCGGCTTCGGGCTGGGCACCTACTCCTTCTTTGCCGCCATGAGCGGGGCAAAAAAAATCTACGCCATCGAAAATGCCGCCGTTTTTGCAATCGGCAAAGAGCTCGCCCGCCGAAACGGACTGGCAGAAAAAATCGTTTTTTACAACGATCACTCCAAAAATATCACCCTGCCGGAAAAGGTGGATTATATCATTATGGAAGATTATCCACCGCTGTTTCTCTGCTCCGGACTAATGGATACGCTGAGCGACGCCCGTGAACGCTTTTTGAAACCCACAGGTAAATTTATTCCCAACGACTTTCAAATTAAATTTGCACCTGTGGAATATCCCGAATTCTTTCAGATACACCGTTCCGGTGCCTGGAAAAACGACCGGGTTTACGGGATTGACTGGGAATATCTCACCGAGTTGATGTTTAATAAAACCTATTCCGTGAGCGGTCATAAGGTACGTTTGCTGAGCCGGGACATTCCTCTGGTGAAATTTGATCTGACCACCTGCCGGGGTGTCAATGTTCACTTTTCCGATACAATCACAATTGACCGCGACGGAACACTGCATGGTCTCGCCGGCTGGTGGGATTGCTGGTTCACACCGGACCATTTTTTCTCTAACTCACCCCTCGCTCCGGCTAACACCTGGGGACAGCTGTTCTTCCCAATTCGCTATCCTGTAACAGTTAAAAAAGGCGACCTTGTCGGGGTGGAATTGCACAGCTTTCAGTCCAGATATTCCGGTGATGTCAACTACCGCTGGTCGGTTGATTTTAATAATACCAAACAGGATTATAACACTTTTGTATCAAGAATCGGCAGTAAGGAGCACCTGCACCAGCTGAATCCCGAAAACAGCATCCGTCTCAATTCCGACGGTCTGATTGCCCGGACCATTTTTAATCACATTCGGGAAAATATGACCTTTCAGGCAACCGCCGAGGCGCTATGCCGGAAATACCCAACACAATTTCCAACTATCGAGCAGGCGCTGGTCCGAATTTATGCTGTTCTCGGTCATTACATCTGATTTTTTTACTGAATTTCTGGCAAAAGATGCAGATATTTAATCCGGTGACATTTATAAGCAGTCTCAAATTTTCAATTGCATGGGACTGAGGACGGCGAAGCCATAAACGGAGCAACGATTTTTTCATGTCCAGCACTGAAACCATTATAGCCGCACCCGGTCGGCTATCTGCCAGAATATCCCTTAATGAACTGATCCGTTATCGGGACCTGTTGTACTTTTTAACCGTTAAAAATTTTATTATCAAGTACAAACAAACCCTGATCGGCGTCGCCTGGGCGGTAATCCAGCCGGTTATGCAGATGGTGGTCTTCTCGATTATTTTTGGAAAATTTGCCAAAATTCCTTCCGACAACGTCCCCTATCCGATTTTCGTCTATTCCGCCCTGATTCCCTGGACGTTCTTCGCTAATTCCATGTCTGCCTGCAATAGTTCCATTATCAATCACGCCGGACTTATCAGTAAAGTCTATTTTCCCCGGCTGCTGATACCGCTCAGCGCCATCGGCAGTCAGCTGATTGATTTCGGGATATCTTTTATCGTGCTGGTCGGCATTATGATCTATTATGGATTTCCTTTTGCCACGCATCTTTTTATGATTATTCCGTTAATTCTGCTGACAATTATGACGACAATCGGATTCGGCGCCTTGATAGCGGCGCTTTCGGGAATATACCGGGATTTCCGGCACATTGTGCCCTTTCTGCTCTCTATCTGGATGTTCCTGACGCCGGTGATTTATCCCGCTTCGCTGATCGGAAGCAGGTTTGAATTTCTACTGAATCTGAATCCACTGACGGGGATCGTTTCGGGTTTCCGGTCGGCGATCCTGAATCAACCCTTTCAGTGGAATTTTTTATTCATTTCGTTGATAGGGTCCATGTTCTTTTTCATTATTGGCATTTTGTACTTTACCCGGGCGCAAAACCGCTTCGCCGACCTGGTTTAAAATGGAATCAACACCCGTAATCCAAATTCAGAACCTGTCCAAGCAGTACCGCCTGGGTCAGAAAGTGGCATTTGATACGCTGCGCGACCGGCTCGGCGCCTTTTTACATAAAAACCCACTGCCGCTACTTACTGACCAAAAAGTCGTCCGGGCACTGCGGAATCTCGATCTGGAGGTCTATCCCGGCGAAGTCCTGGGCATCATCGGCTTTAATGGTTCCGGGAAAAGCACTTTGCTGAAGCTGATCAGCCGGATCACACCGCCCACTGCCGGTGAAATCAAAATCCGTGGTGGTGTCTCTTCCCTGCTCGATGTCGGTCTTGGTTTTCATCCCGATCTCACCGGGCGGGAGAACATCTTCCTGAACGGCGCCATTCTCGGCATGAAACGAACCGAGATCAAAGCCAAATTTGATGATATTGTTACATTTTCTGGAATCGAACCGAAATTTCTGGATACGCCGGTCAAACGCTACTCCAGCGGCATGTATGTTCGCTTAGCCTTCTCCATCGCCGCCCACCTGGACTCTGATATTCTGCTGATTGATGAGGTCTTGGCGGTGGGCGATTACGAATTCCAGAAAAAGTGCCTGGACAAAATTGACAATATCACGCAAAGCCGGCGGACAGTGCTGTTCGTCAGTCATAATCTGGCGGCGATTGAACGGCTCTGTGACCGAACGATCGTGATTGACAAAGGGCAAAAAGTCTTTGACGGCAAGACGGCGGAAGCCATTGAGCACTATTACAGCCTTCACAAAAGGCAGGCGAATCCCGACAACCTCTTGGACCCCGGGATTGTGCGTACCGGCACCGGCGCAGTAAGATTCGCTGGAGTTCAGATTATCGATAAACAGATGCAGCCGAAAACTGAAATCGCTCCGGATGAGGAGATCACCATTCAACTCGATCTGGATGTCCAAAAACCGGTTAATCATCTTCGAATCGCCATAATAATCAAAAACAGACTTGGGCAGACCCTGGCGCAACTCTACAGCAAAGATTCCCGACATGACTTTGGGACGATTGAGAAAAACACTTCGATTCTTTGCCATATAAATCATATCCCGCTGAACCCGGGTAATTACTATCTGGATTTGTGGATAGCGGATCGGGTTGAGGTGCTTGATTTTGTCGAACATGCGTGTGATTTGGTCATTAGGAGAAAAACCCTAGTCAGCAACGGGAAAATTCATGAGACACAGTATTCCGGGAATGTTTTTGTGGAATGTAAGTGGGATTGGTGAAAGTTAAAAACACGGTTGACCAATCACAAAAATCCTTCTAGAATCAAGGCGGAGTATTTCGCGATTATAATCATTCCATTATTAGATATTTCACACAGCAGCGAATCAACTACATACAGAAATATATCTCATTGTCAGATATATGTTCAGTTCTCGACATCGGATGTGGAAACGGGGCAACCGCACATTATTTCTCGAAATTAATTCCATTCACCGTAGCGGGTGATTATGCTATTGATTGGCAAGGATTCCCACTTAAATCATTTCACTCGCTATACTTCAATGCCTATCAATTGCCTTTTAAGACAGACCAATTTGATATGGTTTACATGTGGGAAGTTTTGCACCATCTACTGGATATTGATAAAGCTGTGCGGGAAGCAATCCGAGTATCAAAAAAATATGTACTGATTATGGAACCAAATCCAATAAATCCGATTCAGTATATCTACTCGTATGTTGAAAAGAACCATTTTTTAATACGTCAATGTACGCGAAAAAAATTATATCTGCACTTCGTAAGAATGGATGTAAAAAAATTATTTGTAAAAGTG
>DSAS01000084.1 GCA_011046365.1 Fidelibacterota bacterium | reverse complement strand
CAATCCTTTACCGTAAATGTGCTTCCCAAACCCGATTGGATCAGACAAAAGGCGCGCATGCCGGCAAAACCGGTGATTCAAAACGAATATCTGGCTGGGATGGTTTTCAAAGATTCCGATAATGATGGATTCCTCGGTGCCGGTGAGGAAGCCGCTATTCTGATTGATGTGAAAACACGCTCGGTTGCAATGGACAGCGTCAGATTGCAGCTGTTGACCTCCGTCCATCATGGCGAAATTGAGATGGAAACCGAACTGATTTTCGACCACTGTTCACCTGCTCAATGGAGTCGTAAAATCGTCCCCATTAAAGGGCTTGACGGTTTGAAAAACCGCAGTCTGGTTATCCGCGGAATTCTCCAGGATTCCACCGGCATCAAACTCTTTCCAGCCAGTCTGGTGATTGCCGCCCGGAACCCGGATATCTAATCACCACCTCTTTTGAAACTTTTCCGGTTTTGAATTGTCCAATATACAGGAAACACTTGACGACATGAAGAATGCAATGTATATTCAACCAGATATAAAGGACGTTATTATGAATACCATATCTCTCAAAATCGCTTTTCTGGTTGTGGGCATATCAATTTTATCAGGTTGCTATACACAGCTGTCGGAACCGGTTTACCGGCAGGAATACTACACCGAGGCAGATACGATTTATGAGTCGGAAACCGAACAGGTCGCGGACTACAACCTGGGATACCGTGACGGCTATCGTGACTTCCTGAACGACTACTTATGGTACGGATACAATCCGGACAGTTACTTCTACAGCCGCCACAGACCCTATTGGTATTCGCCCTACAGTCATTATTACCACTCTTTCTACCTGGGTTATTATGATCCCTTCTTCTACGATCCCTTCTGGGACTGGGGTTACTACAGTTACTACTCGCCCTACAGTCACTACGGCTATCGCAGCTGGTACCAACCCTATTATGCGGGCTATTATTATCATGGTTACTACCGTCATCGCCCCTACTATTATGGTTATACCTCGACCAGAAAAGAGTCCGCTGGGCGGGAGCAACTGACGGCAGATCGGCAAACTTCCAGTCCATCATTATCGTCGTCTTCAGCCTCCCGGAATGACAGCCGCAGTACCGCCGTTCGTGATGTCAACGATTTGCAAACCACAATGAGTATGCCAGTGGCAAGTGGCGGCGGTTCGACTGGTTCCGGAGTTACGGACCGAAGTACCGCCTCGATTCCCTCAAAAATCAACCGCAGCGAAAATCCCAATGAAGCGCTTGATACAAGGCAGCAGACGCCTGTTAAAGAAATTCCCGGCTTCCAGACCACTCTGGTTCGTCCGACTAATCCGGAAGTCAAACCAATCGTCAGAACACCTTCTTCCGGGAGCCGCCGATCGCCGGCTGCAGTATCCCCAAAAGCGCGTGCTACGACCAGCCGACCAGCGCCGAAGCCGCGCTCAGGCTCATCATCTTCATCCTCGGAAACCAGAGCGATTTCAACCCCGCAAAGAACATCCAGTACCTCATCAGGCAGTTCATCCCAATCCGGCAGCTCTTCATCGGTTCGCAGCTCCTCCGGCAGCCGCAGCTCCAGCAGCAGCTCATCATCCTCCAGTTCCAGTTCATCATCCAACTCCAGTTCGAGGTCATCGGCAAAACGATCGTCCAACAAAAAATGATAACCGGAGTACCCCTTTATGAACACAATTCGGAAATTCCTGTCACTGGTAATTCTCATATTGTCGGTCAGCGGAACACTGCCGGCACAATTTTTTTCCGATGCCATGAGCCCCGAAGCGCTACGCCCTTTCTGGGTCATTAACGGCTTCGGTTCAGCAAACTTTTCACTCCAACACAATGCCCTCATTGCCGGGGATATATCCTCTACCCAGAACAACCCGGCGTTTCTGGTTAATACAACCCGACCTAAAGCCAGCTTTTCGTCTAACTATCTCAAGCAGGTCTATCAATCCGCCCTTATGGACCGCGGATCGGATAAAAAAGCCGAATCGGCTTCTTTCCACACCGATTATTTCGGCTTCGCCTACCCGGTAAATGTCTACCAGGGCAACCTGGTGCTGGCAGTGAGCTATGAACCGTCTGCCTATTACAACTCCGCCCTGAAGAGCAGTGGAACCGTAACATTCACCGCAGGTGATGTTGAAGAAGAGATGGATATTAAAGAATCGGGCACCATGAACACCCTGCGCTTTGCCGGTGCCGTGGAGTTTTTGCCCAATCTCAATGTCGGTCTTTCCCTGAATTTTTTCAATGGCAACCGGAGTTACGAATCGGTTAAATCCGAGACAGACTTAAACAATCTATATACCTATTCCCAATTTTACTACCTCGAAGCGATCAAACCGGAATACAACGGTTTTAATCTGGACCTGGGCATGACCTACCAGTCGGAAAACTTCAAATTCGGACTCCGGCTATCAGCGCCTCTGAAAATGCATATTTACGAGCGGAGTGAATTCACCGAAGATTACTACTATGATAACAGCACTGTCTGGGATACAACGGAGTATTACGATATCGAATACAGCTCCCGCTATCCCTGGGAAATTGCCCCGAACTTCGCGGTTAAGATCGGTTCTATTACTCTGGGCGCTGACCTGATCGTCCGCAACTGGCAGGATATCGAAGTTGATCAGTTGACCAATGACGAAGAGATTAATCGCGATCTTTATTGGAATCTGCGCCGGACAACCGATATCGGAATTTCTCTGGCGATCCCGCTGGGCAGAACGATTTCCACGCGCTTTGCCTATCGTCGGGTGCCTTCACCTTATGCGGAATTTATGAACGATGCAGAAGAGATTAACCATCTTCTTGGCGCCGGCTTCGAAACCATTCTGCTGAAATCGCTGATCCTGGGCTGTTCCTACCAGCGGGTGGTCGGCAATCGGGCCGTTCCTCACCCCTATTTCAGCACCGCCGAGACAACGGTTTATTCAAGCCAATCATTCACCAATGATCGTTTGTCCATATCTTTGGCGATTTTACTATAATTTGCGGCTCAGTGTCTAATGCAATGAAACCGCGCCGATTTCTGCTCTTCATTCTGATTGTGATCACTCTTCTGAACGGGCAGAACAAACCGCAAATCTTTCATCAAATACCGGAAAAATTTTATTACGGTCAGTTTGACTGGCTGCGCTGTGTCGTTGACCCCGGCGATTATCATCTCCTCAAGGTGAGTATTTTTATCAAAGATCAGACCAGAGATTTTTTTACTGAATACCCGCTGTCCAACGACAACGGTCTTTACGTTTTGCAATTAATTCCGGAAATGCTGCAAACTGAATATCTGATTTACTTTATCACGGCTGAATTTTCCGATTTTGCGCTACTGGCATTTCCGCCGGAAAATCCAAAAGAGCACCCGGTTGTAGTACCCATTTTCCAGGAAAAACGGGCGGCGAAGACAATCTCCACCCGCGAAGTTGCAAAAATATTCTGCGACCTGGGACAAAAAATTGACCATGTGCAGAATGTCACTATTTACATCCGTTACGGGCAATCCGGGCGATTCATATCGGAACCGATGGCTTATCAGAAGGGACGCTTTCAATACTCCGTCCGGAAAAGCCCGGGCAAGGATGAAAAACTGTATTTCTATATCGCCATTGTTTTTACCGATCAGACAACCCTTTCGTATCCGTCGGAGGAATTTAAGAAGTATGCGGATTACCGTATCCTTATGGGTAAGAGAAAATAAATTTTTCAGTAAGGCGATAAACATTTGAGAATCTTTTCGTTATCATGTATATTCGGATAGGAAAAGTAATTATGAAAAGGAATCCATTTTTAGGTATCTTGCTGGTTTTCGCATTGGTCACAGCAATCCTGCCGGCTGACGAGAACAGTCCGTCGCAAACCGAAATCTGGGTGCTGGAGCTGGACGGCGTCATCAATCCTGTCGCCGTTTCCTATATCAGTGAAAACATTCAGAAGGGCGAAAAGGCGGCTATCGAATGCCTGATTCTGAAAATGGACACCCCCGGCGGCTTGATGACCTCCATGCGGGATATCATTAAGGATATCATGAACGCCGAATTTCCGGTCGTTGTCTATATCAGCCCCCGCGGAGCCCAGTCGGCTTCCGCCGGTGTCTTTATTACTGTCGCCGCTCACTTTGCCGCCATGGCGCCGGGTACCAACATCGGTGCAGCCCATCCGGTTAATATCGGTGGTGGTGGCAGTCCCTTCGGCGGTGAAAAACCCGACAGTCTCCAGACCAAAACCATGATGGAGAAGATCACCAACGATGCCGTCGCCCAGATTCGCAGCCTGGCGCACGAACGCGGTCGCAATGAGGAGTGGGTCGAAGAGGCGGTGCGGAAAAGCGTCTCCGTCACCGAAAACGAAGCGCTGGAGCTGGGCATTATTGACCTGATCGCCGCCAATGAAACCGAACTAATCGAATATCTCGACGGAAAAACTGCCAAACTGCCCTCTGGTGAGAAAGTGCTCTCCACGCACAACGCCCGAATCGTCAAACGCCCGCTCGGTTTTCACCGTAAAATTCTAAACGTCATCAGCGATACCAACGTTGCCTACCTGCTGTTGATCCTTGGATTTTACGGACTCTTCTTTGAAATCCGTAGCCCCGGAGCCATTTTTCCGGGAGTATTAGGCGGCATATTCTTAGTGCTGGCATTTTTCGCATTCCAGGTGTTGCCCATCAACTATGCCGGACTGGCTCTGATTATTATCGCGATCATCCTGTTTGTTCTCGAAATCAGTATCACCAGTTACGGTCTGTTAACCATAGGAGGGATTATATCAATGATATTAGGCTCCATGATGCTGTTCGACGTCACGGGAGTACCCCGGGAACTGTATTCTGTTTCACTGTCAGTCATTATTCCCGTCGTCATATTTACGATACTCTTTTTTGTTATCGCTCTATCCTTTGCGGCAAAAGCTCATAAAAACAGACCTACCACCGGTTTGGAAGGAATTGTCGGCGAAATTGGCGAAGCACTCACGGAAATCGGCGACTCCGGCTCCGTGGAGGTCCATGGTGAAATCTGGAAGGCGTCGGCGCCTGAAACCATTAAGAAAGGAACCAAAATAATTGTCAAATCGCTCGATCATATGGTGTTAACCGTCGAAGAATATAAATCTTAAACAGAAAAGGAGTGTCAAATGCAAATATCATTAATATCAATTATTGTACTGGTAATCTTCTTATTATCCAGTATGATCCGGGTGCTGAAGGAGTACGAGCGCGGAGTTATTTTCCGTCTAGGTCGGATCATTCACGCCAAAGGACCAGGTCTGATCCTGTTGATTCCGATCATTGATAAGATGGTCAAAGTCAGTCTACGGACAGTTGTTCACGATGTCCCCGCTCAAGACATTATTACCAAAGATAATGTTTCCGTGAAGGTTAACGCCGTGGTCTATTTCCGCGTTATGGACCCGACCAAAGCGGTCGTGGAAGTGGAAGACTTTTTCTACGCTACATCGCAGCTCGCTCAGACCACTCTACGCAGTATCCTGGGCGAAAGCGAACTGGATGAACTACTGTCCAATCGGGAAAAAATCAATCTGGAACTGCAGACCATTCTCGACAAGCACACCGACCCATGGGGCGTCAAAGTATCCCAAGTGGAAATCAAGCATGTGGATCTGCCCACCGAAATGCAGCGCGCCATGGCTAAGCAGGCTGAAGCCGAGCGGGAACGCCGGGCGAAAATCATCAACGCTGAGGGTGAATACCAGGCTTCAGCAAAATTACTGGAAGCCGGCGAAATCCTGACCAAGCAACCGATCACGCTGCAGCTGCGCTATCTGCAGACCCTGCGGGAAGTCGCTACCGAAAATAATTCCACCATCATTTTCCCGCTACCGCTGGATTTGGTGAAGCCCTTTATGAAATTGAGCGAACTGGTGAAAATAGAAGAGAAACCGGCTGAATAATCTTCTGAATTGAGTAACGTGTAGTTCCCAATGTAAATTCTCCGGAAACTGAGCTGCGGCAGAATCGCTGGAATTTCGGAGAAAGCGTTCAGCTACATGTCAATGGGCAACGATAGCTGTAGCGATTCTGCCACACCCCTTTCATAGCCCCTGCTACACCCGAATCCAGCAGGATTGTGTAAATTGTAGTGTACTTTTAAATAATGATTATCAAGTGAACCTCAAACTCTGATAAATCCCGCTTTGTATAAACCAACCGTTTATACAAAGAATATCCTCTCTCGACAACCCCGGCTTCCTATCGGGGTTGTTTTTTTATGGAATGGTCATTTTTTCATGTATTCCAGGATTCAACCTGGCGACTAGTAAATCTGAATTTTTTTTGGACTGGGTCAATAATTATGTTAAATTTATTTTAGTTTGAAAGACGGATCCGAATCAAAGCAACTTGAAGAGGTTATTAGAACCTTCATCGAAACCATTTTACAAAGATTATTAAATGAATGGCATCGCAAAACACACCCAAAAACCGAAAACATAAAAACTGACCAATGCTGACAGGACCTCATTATGAAAAATATTAAAATGCAAATCCAAAAGGGATTGGATAAAGGCAAAAAGACATTTCAGTTTGATAATGAACATGATCAAACCAAACCTGCCGAATGGTGGTTTCAGAATATTCCGGAGGGATTGGTATTGTTCGTTGTGTTTTATACCCAGGCGTGTCGCTGGGGACGCTGTCTCGGATGCAACCTGTCGTCAAAAAGCACCGCCAATCATGTTGATTACAAAGCCATCGTCTCCCAGATAGATTATCTGTTCGATTTAGAGATCATTCAGAAAAAACGCTCCCAGATTCGCAAGGTAATCGTAAGCAACAATGGCAGTGTCCTCGACCAGGAGACCTTCAGCAGTACCGCTCTTATGTATTTGATGGTCAAACTGAATCTCACCTTTCCCCGTCTGTCAACTCTCTGTATCGAAACCCGTCCGGAATATGTGGAGATTGAAGAACTGGAATTCCTCAGAAGATCCCTTAATGAGGGGGACACACCCACAAAACTGGAACTTGCGATCGGTTTCGAAGCTTTCGATAGCCGGATTCGAAATAAGGTTTTTATGAAAGGTCTCTCGCTGAACACCTTTGAAAATTTTGTGGAAAAAGTTGCTCGCTATAAATACGATATCAAATGTTATTTCATGCAAAAACCGGTTCCGGGGATGACCGATAAGGAAGCAATATCCGATGTCAAATCCGGTATTGATTATTTCAGCCGATTGGCGGAGTACCATGATATAAATATCAATATGCATCTAAATCCCACCTTTGTGGCAAAAGGTACCGCCCTTGCCGAGGCATTCTATCGAGGTGAATATAAACCTCCCTCTTTGCTGGATGTCATTATATCCGCCCTGTATTCCGAAAATAAAAAGTTGTCGCTTTTCATTGGACTAGCCGATGAAGGTCTTGCAGTTGACAATGGTAGTCATATCAACGACACTAATATAGAGATGATAGAAACAATCGAACAGTTCAACCGGACACAGTCCTACGCAATATTACGTGAAGTTTTATGGGCAAACCTGGTTCCTGTAGAACTCTATTCCTGATAGGCAGATACCGGTGGACACGATTGACCCGGAACTGGTTCCGCCCGTTCCATTAGATCGTATGATATCCGGCGAGATAGGTATTGATTCTGCGATTATTCAGGCGCCAAACCTCATTCCTGGTGATAACATAAATTGCCAGCAAAAACCGCGTCTCTTCCGGCAGGTCCAGCTTCAATGTCGCTGTTGCGTTGAAGGGATTCGGATAAACCGGGTGCAGGCAGAATTCGGTGGGAATGGGGTCGAGTTCAACAACATTGAATTGTTGGCTTTTTGAATTGGGCGTAAAACTTCCGGTAACTGATACCGTGTTGGACCAACCGGGCGAATAGAGATTATCATCACCACTGACCGTACGGATTTTATAATAGGCTTTGTATCCGCTGCCTGATGAAAAACCATTGTCACTATGCGTCGTATCACCCGTCTGTTTGTAAGCAATGCAGCACCAATCTTCGATGGTCTGTAAATATTTGAATCCGCCCATCAATTTACGCCAGATTTCGTAAATTGCCGCTGCCCGTGGTTCTAAGCAGCACCAGTTCAATAATGGACGATTTAAGTGTACCCCAATGTTTGGACAGTATTTGAGTGTATTTAAGGTGGAATTATTCATTTAAATATTTACAATTATTTGGTTCTTCAGTGCAATTTGTTCTTGACTTTCTCGACTATAATAT
>DSAS01000014.1 GCA_011046365.1 Fidelibacterota bacterium | reverse complement strand
GTGCGGTTGCCTGGAGACCTTCGGAAGGTTTTATAAACCGCATCATTTCAATAGTGACAATGACCGTTGAGTTGACTATATTAGGTTCAGTTCGATAATCCTGATAAATTATTGATAATATCGCTATCATATCAGTCAATCATCAATAACGGAAGGGACAGACGATGAACGCTTGGGAACTAACGCTGGATTTAAAAAACGTTGTGCTGGATTTTGCCTGGCTCAGCGGATTTTTGATTCTTGGGACGATTTTACGACGCTATGGAAAGTTCTTTCAGAAATTCCTGATCCCCAATAATATCATCGCCGGCTTTATCGGTTTGATCCTGGGACCGGAGATTTTCAAACTGATTCCACTGAATGGCGACCGGCTCGGGATGTATGTGTATCACCTGCTGGCGATTACCTTTGTGGCGATCGGACTCCGGCAGCAGAAGACGCACTGGGGGCGCGGACCGCTCAGTAAGGCGATTGCCAATCTGTCGGGCATTCTGATTCAGGGCGTCATTGGTCTGATGGTGACGTTTTTATTCATCTATACGATAAAACCCGATCTGTTCCCGGCAACCGGGTTGTTGCTGCCGCTAGGCTTCGGGAACGGTCCCGGTTTGGCGTATGCGCTGGGCAACAGCTGGGAGCAATACGGCTTTGTCGGCGGCGGCGATGTGGGGCTGACCTTTGCAGCCCTGGGCTATCTGGCGGCTTATTTCATCGGTATTATCCTGATTTATCGGGGCATTAAGAACCGGGAAACCCGCCTGGTAAAGGGGCTGGATGGAATTACCCGGGATATGCGCCGGGGCGTTGTCAAGGAGGAGAAACTCCGGGTAGCGGGCTATCTGACGCTCTCCACGGAAGCCATTGAACCGCTGGCGTTTCAGATTGCCACGATCGGCATCGTCTACCTGTTGACCTACTGGGTTGTTTGGAATCTGACGCATTTTATGGAGCGTATGGGTGCGGGCGGATTTGTTCCGACGGTCTGGTCATTCCACTTTTTAATTGCCCTGCTGGTGGCGCTGTTTACCCGCAAAATTCTGGATTTTACCAAAAAAAGTTATCTGATTGACAGGGGGCTGATGAACCGTCTGGCGGGCGTGTCGGTGGACTATCTGGTGGTAGCGGCAATTTGCGCCATCAGCCTGAAGATTGTCTGGATGTATTGGGCGCCGATCCTGATAATGTCCGTGGCGGCGGCATTTGCCACCTATTTTCTGCTGCGCTACGTCTGCTGGCGGGCTTTTGATGATTACCACTTCGAGCGGTTTATCGCCCTCTGGGGCGAGTTGACGGGAACGTTGAATTCTGCGCTGGTCTTGTTGCGGGCAACGGACCCGGAATTCAAGACACCGGTAGCCGAAGATATGGTGTATGGCAGTGGTATCGGACTGTTTCTGGGCTTGCCGGTGCTGGTGCTGCTGACGGTCCCGATGAATTTTTTTAATAATGAATTGCGCGGTTACTGGATTGTATTTGGATTGATTATTGCTTATTTGTTAATCATCTGGGGCGTCTGGCGTCTGATCGGTTATATTAAATTCAAAAATCCGTATCCCAAAACCGTTGAGTAAGCGGATGATGAGACGAAATATCAGCGGATTATTTTTTTTATTGCTGTTACGAATCGGGCTGGCGCAGATTCAGCCGGAGGAGCTATTGTTTATTCCCTGGAATATTGACTCCCTGGGGAATGTCAGCTACACATTCGATCCGGAAGGGCGGGTCGGACCGCAGAATTTTCAGGTTGATGGTGACAATGTCTATCTGCTGGATCAGCATCAGCGGGTCATTCACCACTATGTTGCGGGGCAATTAGCGGATCGGCTGCCGGTTACTCGGGCTGCCCGGGATTTTGTGATTCCATCCGGCGGTGATTATGCCTGTCTGGCGGATAATGGGATTAATATTTATAAAAATAGAAAAATGACGGAATCTATTCGTCAAACCGGACCTCTGCCTATTATTCAAAAGATAAAACAAATTCAGAACGAGATTATCGCTGTCAATCATGACGGCTCGGTATCAAAAATCGCCAATCAGCGTCTGTCGAAAGCCACCTCACCGGGGATGCCGACCTATGATCTAAAAAAAGAATCCCGGTCCCGGGCAACCGTCACCCTGTTTGATGAAAGCGGGAACCGAACGGGAACAATCAATCTGGATATTCCCGGAAATAATCTGGGGTCCTTTGGTTTGGTTGGTGTTGATAAATATGACCGCCTTTTTCTGAATTTGGATCTAATTATCCAGGAAATTCCATTGAAGGTTCAGCGGGAGGTCTGGATTGTGAAATCATCCGGAGAGCACGTCGGGAAAATCACGATTCCGCCCCATTGCTATGCAAAAATGTGGAATGATTTGCGCCTGGATGAGAAGGGCATTCTCTATCACATGCTGTCTTCGAATGACGGGATTCATATTTTCAAGTGGGATTTATCACGGGTAAGCGCCACTTCCTTTGAGGGTATCTATCCGGAAAAGTACCAACGCTATCGGCATTACAACGAAGTAATTCCGGCAGAACCGGAATCACCGGAAAAAAAAAGCCCACTCCATAAACCGAACTCTACGGTAACCCGCAGCGAGGCGCTGGCGATTGCCGATACCTATGTGATGCATGGCTGGGCGGCAACAGCGGCGAATATTACCAACGGATTAATCACCGATCCCAATGGCGTTGAGCTCTGGACGCCGGAATGGGTTCAGCCAGGGACGAACTATAAGATTCCCTACAAGTGGGGCGGCTTCAATACAATTCCGCAATTCGACCAGGGATTATCGGATGGCAAGTCTGCCGGTGATCGGGCGACCAGCGGCGTCAGCAGTTATGCTGTGGGGGTGGACTGCTCCGGTTTTGTGTCCCGCTGCTGGAAATTGACATCTCATTATTCAACTCGTAGTATGGATGTTGACGTGAGCTGGGATAATATAGATGGTCCGATCACAACGCTACTTGATTCCTGGGACAATATTAAACCCGGTGACGCTATCCACAAACACGGTCATGTGATACTGGCTGTCTCCAATATGGGAGACGGAAGTATTCTTGCGGTGGAAGCAGCCGGTTCGAAAACCGATTGGCGGGTGAACTATACAAATCGCCCCTATTCGGAGATAGTGGATTACTCACCCCGCGAGTATATCAACATGATCGGTCCCGGTATTGTCATCGCTCAACCGGTATTGCTTACCACTTTAGACAATGATACCCAGGTATCATTCAGCTGGAATCTTGATTCTGAGGAAAATATCAGCGGTATTCGCCTTGAATATTCCGAAGATGGAGAAAGCTGGAATTCATTGCTGGGGGATTCACTGATTGCAGCGGATATTACAAGTATTGATTATGAATGGTCTGACGGTCCCGTATTTATTCGGGCGAAATCCATCAATAATGAAGAAGATGAAGAAATCGAAAGTCTGCCGTCGGATACCTACGGTTTTTATACTACTCCTGGAGATAATGGAAAGGTTTTAATCGTAGATGGTTTTGACCGGAGAGGCAGTTGGAATTTGCCGTATCATCATTTTGCACGATGGATGGGCGCCGATTTAGCCTCTTTGGGGGTCTCTTTTGAGACCGTCGCCAATGAGGCGCTCACCGCCGGAGCGGTACAATTGTCTGATTACCGGGCGGTTTACTGGATTCTGGGCGACGAAAGCACCGAGGATGAAACCTTTTCGACGGCGGAGCAGGCGCTGGTGGCGGATTACCTTGAAAACGGCGGTCAACTCTTTGTCAGCGGGTCGGAAATCGCCTGGGATTTGGATAATAAAGGCAGCAGTACCGACAAAGCCTTTTTTCTGAATTATCTGCGTGCCGGCTATGTCCAGGATGACGCCGATGATCATTCGGTGTCCGGTAGCGCCGGCGGAATATTTACCGGACTGGCGTTTGATTTTGACAATGGCAATGATGGGATTTATGAAGAAGATTATCCCGATGTAATTATGCCAAAACTGGATGCCGTCACCTGTCTTGAATATTCGGCAGGAAAAGCAGCCGCGATTCAGTATGAAGGAGTCTTCTCGAACGGTTCAGCGCCCGGGAAACTGGTCTATTTCGGCTTTCCATGGGAAACGATTACGAGTCCATTGACTAGAAAAGCCGTGTTAAAAAATATTTCGGAATGGTTTGGATTTGATTGCCTGAATATTGATCGCGACAATCTGCCTGTGCCGGCGAGAGCGAAACTCAGTCATGGGTACCCCAACCCCTTTAACAGTCGTGTCACCTTCAAACTGATGGTACCGGGTAAAAACGCTTTTGAAGGTTATATTTATAATTCCAGAGGACAGATCGTCCGCAAAATAAACCATTACGGGAATAAACAGAATGAATATTTCCTTACCTGGGACGGATGCAATGCTTACGGGCAGACCGTTGCTTCCGGCTGTTATTTGCTGCAGGTTGTCTGTGGTGATCAGGTTCTCACGGAAAAGATAATCTTACTAAAGTAAACAGAGGAGCGGATATGGCGAAATTGACATTTTTAGGCGCGACACAGACAGTCACCGGTTCCAAGTTTCTGTTGGAAGCCGATGGAAAAAAGCTGCTGATTGACTGTGGACTGTTTCAGGGTTTGAAGGAGTTGCGGCTGCGCAACTGGGAGGATTTTCCGATTGATCCGAAGGATATTGATATGGTAATCCTGACGCATGCCCATATTGATCACACCGGTTACCTGCCGAAGCTGGTCCAGCTGGGCTTTAAGGGGAAAGTATATGCGACGCCCGCAACCGCCGATTTGTGCGGGATTATGCTGCCCGATTCGGCGCATCTACAGGAAGAGGATGCCAAATACGCCAACAAGAAGCAGTTTAGCAAACACAAACCGGCGTTGCCGCTGTATACCGTGACGGATGCGGAGCGGGCGCTGGAGCTGTTTGAGCCGCTGCCCTACGGAAAGAAAATCAATCTCAGTCCGAATGTGACACTCTGCTACCGGGATGCCGGACATATCCTCGGGTCGGCGTTTGTGGATATCCGGATTCAGCAGGAGAAGGGTGAACGGCGGATTCTGTTTTCCGGGGATTTGGGGCGTCCGGCGCAGCCGATTCTGCGCGATCCGCATACCGTGTATGGGACCGATTATCTGGTGATTGAATCCACCTATGGCGATCGCCTGCACGGCGAAACCGACCGCAAGGAGGATCTGGCGCGGATCATCAATGAGAGCTATGAACGCGGCGGCGTGTTGATTATCCCCTCCTTTGCCGTCGGACGAACCCAGGAGCTGCTGTTTACGATCCGCGAACTGGAAGAGGAACAGCGCATCCCGGTTATGCCGATCTTTATAGACAGTCCCATGGCGATTAATGCCACTGATGTATTTGAAAAGAATACCCAGGACCACGATCTGGAATCCAAAGTGGCAGCCCTGAAAGGGGTGGAAATTTTAAAAACCAACGATTTGCGGATTGCGCAGACAGCCGAACAGTCAAAAGCAATCAACAATATTTCCGGAAAGGCGATCATTATTTCTGCCAGTGGAATGGTAACCGGCGGGCGCATTTTGCATCATCTTGTTAATCGTCTGGGAAATCCGCAGAATACCGTGCTGTTTATCGGCTATCAGGCTGAAGGAACCCGGGGGCGCACGATTCTGGAAGGCGCCGAGACGGTAAAAATTCATGGTCAGCAGGTCCCGATCAATGCCAGAATTGAGCAAATCAGTGGCTTCTCGGCGCACGCCGATTACAATGAGATATTAGCCTGGCTGTCAAACTTCAATGAAGCGCCGCGGAAGATTTTTATCGTGCATGGCGAGGCTTCGCAATCGGTGGCGCTGGGAAAACGAATCGAGGAAAAATTCAGCTGGGAAACGCTAATTCCCGAATATTTACAATCTTTTGAACTGAGCTGATTTTATGGAATTGTTCGATAGAAACGGGGACAAAGAGGCGCTTTTACCACCGCTGGCGGAGCGAATGCGACCGAGAATAATTGAAGACTTTGTCGGACAGGAACATCTGACCGCTGAGGGAAAAATTCTGCGGAAAGCGCTGATGTCGGGCGGGGTTTTTTCGATGCTGCTCTGGGGACCACCCGGTTCCGGCAAGACGACTCTGGCAAAAATCATTGCCAATCGAGCCGAAGCCAGATTCTTTCAGCTGAGTGCCGTATCTGCTGGTGTCAAAGAGGTCCGGAAGATTATTGATCAGGCGGAATCAAACCGCCGCCAAAACCGGAAAACCATTCTGTTTATTGATGAAATCCACCGTTTCAACAAGGCGCAGCAGGATGCACTGTTGCCTGCGGTGGAGAACGGGTCGCTTATTTTGATTGGTGCCACGACGGAGAACCCCTCTTTTGAAGTCATTGCGCCGCTACTGTCACGCTGCCGGGTTTTGAAGTTGAAATCGCTGACCGAAAAGAATCTGGAGACAATTCTTGACCAAGCCCTGCGGGATGACATTATTCTGCAGAAATTGGACATCCGGATTGAAGCCGACGCCCGGCAGTTTCTCTTGCTTACCGTCAATGGCGATGCCCGTAAATTGCTGAATGCGATTGATATTTGCCTGCAAATGACAACGCCGGATAAACAGAACCGGGTGCGGTTTGATCAGAAACTGATTCGCGAAGCCCTCCAACAACGCAATTTGCTATATGATAAAAAAGGCGATTATCATTACGATATCATTTCGGCATTTATCAAGAGTGTGCGCGGCAGCGATCCCGACGCTGCGGTGTACTGGTTGACCGTTATGCTCGAGAATGGAGAGGACCCGCTGTTTGTCGCCCGGCGGCTGATTATTCTCGCCAGTGAAGATATTGGCAATGCCAGTCCGCTGGCGCTGACTGTGGCGACGGCGGGATTTCAGGCAGTGCATGCGATCGGTATGCCGGAAGCGGCAATCATTCTAGCGCAGGTGACCAATTATCTGGCGGCGTCACCCAAGAGCAATGCCTCATATCTGTCCCTTGAGAGTGCGCGTCAAATGGTAAAAGAGGGCGCCCTCCCGGATGTTCCGCTGCATCTCAGGAATGCGCCGATGAAGCTGATGAAGTCACTGGATTACGGTAAGGAGTATCGGTATCCCCACGACTTTCCGGATGACTTCGTGGCGCAGCACTATTTCCCTGAAGCAATAGGCGAACCTGTTTTCTATAATCCGAAAAATCAGGGTGTTGAAAAATTTATCCGCGAACGCTTGCAAAAACTCCGGCCGGAGCGTTATAACCGAGGAGCAAAATAATCTGTTTTCTACAACAATAATACTTTTTAAAACAAACCTTGATTTTAATGATAATATTAAGTATTTTGAGATGAATTTTTGAGCAAAAGGGGCTTATCGATGAGAAGAAAAATTGTACGGGTTGGCGCAAGCCTTTGCATACTATTACCCAAAGATGTGATTAAAACCATGGAGTGGGATTTTGGTGACCCAATTGATCTGATTCTGGACGAGGAAAATGAAAAAGTAGTGTTGCGGAATCCCCGTGAAGAGGAACCGAAGAAAAAGACCTATCTTGAAGAGTTCGACGGTTTTCTGGAAGAATATGGAGATGTTTTGACAGAAATTGATGCCGCTAAAGGCGAAGTAAGCAGTTGAGGTTGATATGCAGCGAAAGATAATACGGGTTGGATCCAGTCGGGGCGTTTTGCTTCCGCGGGAAGTGACGAAAGCCATGCACTGGGATTTTGGAACGGTGGTGGATCTGGAAGTCAATCATGATCGCAAAGAGGTTACTCTTAAAACCGTCAAGGTTAGTCTGCCCGACGATTATGAAATGGAACATCTCAGGGGTATTGAAGAGCAGTTGATGCTACATGCGGAGCTGCTGGGAGGTATTGATGACTGATGACCAGACAAGAGAACTGAAACTGTTGTGCTATGTCAACTGGATGATGGCGAAAAAGTATGACGATGAGTACGGTGTCCGGGACATGGAGGCGCTGAAAAATGTGGTGGCGCTGCCGGGCGGTGGTTCGCTGACCTGCTTTTTGGGTGAGCGTCTTTCCAACCGGCGCGATCTGTATTCTCAGCTGGGTTGGTTTGTCTACTATATGATAGACGGCGAGCCATTTATTACGCGGAACCGGGCGATGGTCTTACTGATGCTGATCTGGACCCTGAATTACTACCGGCTGGAGTTTGATCTGGAGACGCTGACAGATTTTATCGTTATGCTGGACCCGTTGAAACAGGGCAATTCGGACATCTCGTTGTGGTTGTCAAATAACTGCCGCTAACCGCATTC
>DSAS01000127.1 GCA_011046365.1 Fidelibacterota bacterium | reverse complement strand
CCGATGAAAGAGATTGTCGTCATTTCCGGTAAGGGCGGAACAGGGAAAACATCTTTGACGGCTTCGTTTGCTGTTTTAGGCGGTCGGGATGTGATTGTGGCGGACTGTGATGTGGACGCGGCGGACATGCATCTGCTGCTGGAACCGGATTTCAGTAAGGCTGAGGATTTTTACAGCGGTGTCATTGCCAAAATTAATCAGGATCTGTGTATAAAGTGTAATAAATGTGCCGAGATATGCCGTTATGATGCCATTCCGGTTGTCAATGGTAATTATATTGTTCAGCCGCTGGATTGCGAAGGCTGCGGCTATTGCGCCCGGATTTGTCCGACTACTGCGATCACGATGGAAGAGCAGAATGTGGGAGACTGGTTTATTTCGACAATAAAAACCGGTAGCGCTATGGTGCATGCCCGGCTGGCGATTGGCGCGGAAAATTCCGGTAAACTGGTGGCAAAAGTGAAGAATGAAGCCAAACGGATTGCCGGAGAACAGCAAAAAGACCTGGTAATCGTGGACGGTTCACCGGGAATTGGTTGCCCGGTGGTCTCGTCGCTTTCGGGCGCTAATTTTGTCATCCTGGTGACGGAACCGACAGTTTCCGGTTTTCATGATTTTGAGCGGGTTTTCCGCTTGGTGAAGAAGTTTGGTATTCGCGCCGGCTGCATTATCAATAAAGCTGATCTGAACGTTGATATCACACAGCAGATTCGAGAATTTATTCAGGAGAATAGAATTGTGTCTATTGCTGAAATACCCTATGATGACAACTTCACCGCAGCCATGACACAGGGGCAGACCATTGTTGAATTTGGCAATGGAGAATTGCAGGAGATTATCCGGCAGAGCTGGGACAAAATTAAGGAATCTGTGGATATTTAATGGTATGAAATATTCACCACAGAGTACACTGAGATCGCAGAGATTTAAACAAATTAACATGGGATTGAGAGATTATGAAAATATACAGAAGATATTCTCCGCGTCCTTAGCGAGCTCTGCGGTTAAAGAATTTATTTAAAAAAAAGGAGCAATAATGAAAATTGTATTTACAAGCAAGGGAACAGATTGGGAATCAAGAATTGATCCCCGTTTCGGTCGGACTGATTATTTTTTCGTTTTGAATGACGATACAAAAGAGGTCTCGACTTTCGATAATCGCGCGATTGCGGATACCGCCCACGGCGCCGGTCCCCAGACAGCCCAAAAGCTGTTTGAATTGAAACCCGATGTGTTAATTACTGGCAATGGTCCGGGCGGAAATGCGGCGCGGGTTCTGGCGCAGAGTGGTGTTAAAATCTATGTCGGCGCCGGCGAAATGACAGTCAAAGAAGCCTACGATGCCTATAATAATGGTAGTCTAAAGGAATTCTGACCGTCGGAGAACGAAACCTGCAAATGGTATCCGGTCTGTCCGATGAAACGGTTTTACGATGCCGGATTGCTGGCAGAAAAATGGATACACGACTATTGCTGCGGGAATTGGCAAAGATGCGTCCGTTATGATATGGAAGAATCCGGTCGCTTTCATCCTGATAATATGTTACCCGATGGCAGCATTGATCGGGATTTAAAATGACTATATTTCTGGGCATCATCTCTCATAACGATAATCATAAGGAAGGACAGGGTTGACTATGCCGGAAACGATTAAAATCGGAATTATTATCTGTGATCGCTATCGCCGCTGTGCCGGCGGGAAATGTTTGCGGGCGATGAAATACCGGGAAGGCGCTTTCAGTATTTACCACAAGGACGCAGAGTTGGAGCTGGTCGGCTATACGACCTGTGACGGCTGTCCCGGTGGTAATATCGAATATGCCGGCGACGAAATGGTCAAAAACGGTGCACAGGTAATCCATTTGGCGACGGGATTAGTCGTCGGTTATCCGCCCTGCCCGTATATTGACACATTCAGGAAATTTCTGGAAAATCGTTTCAACGTAAAGGTGGTAGTTGGAACACACCCGATTCCGCAAAAATATGTTGACAATCATGAGAAATTAGGCACCTGGAAAAGTCCTGACTGGCAGGAAATGATTCGACCGATCTGGTCTGATGAAAAAACGCGCAAGGATTATAATTAATCGTAAAAATGGTAAAACAAGTATGAAAACCTATCTGGACTGTTTTCCCTGTTTTGTGAATCAGGCGTTGCGGATTGGACGCATGGTGACGGATGATGGCGCAGTAATTAAACAGCTGATTGACGAAGTCGGCGTAATGCTGAAGGATATACCATTGACCAGCATTCCGCCGGAGACCGGGGAGATTATCTTCAAAAGAGTCAGAGAAATTAGTGGTATTCATGATCCTCTGGCGGAAATTAAAAACCATAGCACCCGGGAGGTGCTTGAAATATATCCGCGATTGAAACGGATGGTGTTAGATTCTGCCGATCCGCTGCTGACGGCGGTGCGTCTGGCAATCGCAGGAAATGTGATCGATTTCGGTATTCATGATGATTACGACATTGAGAAAGAGATTCGCGAGACGCTTGTCAAGGAATTTTATATTTGTGACATTTTTCCTTTACGCCGGGCGCTCGATAACGCGAAAAATATTCTCTTTATCGGTGATAATGCCGGTGAATCGGTCTTTGACCGGCTGCTTATCGAGACCATGGGCAAACCGACGATTTATGTCGTACGCGCCGAACCGGTTCTGAACGATGTCACCTATGTTGACGCCGTGGCGGCAGGGATCGGACAGGTGGCAGATATCACCTCGTCTGGTAGCGCAGCGCCGGGAACTATTTTGCGTTCCTGCAGCGTAAAATTTCGCCAGTTATTTAAGAGCGCTGATCTTGTCATTGCCAAAGGGCAGGGCAACTACGAAGGACTATCGGAAGAGGAACGTCCGGTTTTCTTTTTATTAAAGGCCAAATGTCCGGTAATCGCCCGGGATATTGGCGTCGAAACCGGTGCAATCGTGCTGAAAAGGAGCGACGTCTAAATGTTGGTAAATTTTCAACACGTGGGATTAACCATTACCGTCGAAGCGGATATTCTGGCGTTTTACCGGGACATCCTGGGGATGGATATTCAGAAAGAATTTACTCTGAAACAAGACCTTGCTCGTCAAATTTTCAGGCAGGAGCATGCGATCAGGGTAGTCGCAGGAACGATTGGCAATTGTTTCATTGAACTGTTTTTAGCGAAGGAAAGACCTGAGGCGGTCTGGAATCATATCTGCTTTGGCACTGATAACCGACTGGCACTGATTGCTGCCTGCCGTGGGAAAAATTATCCGGTGACCATAATCGAAAGTGAGCCGTTTGATATTGTATTTATCAGCGATAAATCGGGAAACCGGTTTGAAATTAAACAAAGTTAAAATTTCTAGAATTGAGACAAGATGAATGAAATAATTTTGGCTGTCGCCACGGATAATAGCGAAAATTTTATCGATCGGCATTTTGGAGATGCGAAATATTTCGATATCTATAAACTAACGAAATCCAGTGCCCAATTTATCAAGAGAGTCGAAAATGTGATTGAAGAGCAGGAAGATGTCCATGCGCATCCGGAAAAAGCAAGGGGAGTCGCCGGACTCCTGAAAAAAGAAAATGTTACAGTGGTTATATCAAAAATATTCGGTCCCAACATTAAGCGGATCCGGAAGAAATTCGTTTGTGTGATTATGAATGACGAGACGATTACAGCGGCTCTGGACCGAATCCCTCACAGTTGGGATACTATTCAGGAAGAGTGGGAAAAGGGCGCAGACCGACAGCATTGTATTCTTAGAAAATCGTAATCAGTTGTATTGTTAACCGCGGAGTACGCAGAGATCGCAGAAATTTTTAAATTAATATTAATTGAATTAAATCATATGGTGAGAGTGACAATAATGGTAATGCAAAATTTGAATCGAAGAGCGAAATGGTAATCCTGAGTGCTTTTAAACACAGCCTCATGATTACTGGTTTCGTTTTTGTTATGATGCTGGTGATTGAATACATCAATGTTCAGACCCGTGGTATCTGGCAAGACATATTGAAAAAGGGCAAGTGGATGCAGTACATCATTGCCGCGCTGCTGGGGGCGATTCCCGGGTGTCTGGGTGCTTTTACGGCGGTGACGCTCTTCTCGCACGGTATCCTCTCCTTTGGGGCGTTGGTAGCGACCATGATTGCCACCAGCGGTGACGAGACCTTTGTGATGCTGGCGATGTTTCCCGGCAAGGCGCTGATCATAATTGCTTTGACCTTTGTGATCGGCATCGTCAGCGGGTATTTGACGGATAAATTGATCAAGGTTCGGGAAAAGCCCGGACGCCTGCAACACAATGTCTTACCCCTGCATTCGGAAGAGCGATGTGTTTGTTACCCCAGAGGTGAGATCAGAAAGCAGTTGCGGCGCGCATCTATGGAGCGGGTGTTATTGATAGTCATTGTGCTGGCGTTGTTTACGGGATTTTTAACGGGCAAAATCGGACCGGAGGAGTGGAACTGGATTCGGGTGACGCTCCTGGTTACGATTCTCATATCGCTTTTTATCGTCAGTACGGTGCCGGAGCACTTTCTGAAAGAACACCTGTGGAATCATATCGTCAAGGTGCACATACCCCGGATTTTTCTGTGGACCTTCGGGACCCTGCTGGTGATCGGGATTCTGATGCAGTATATCAATGTCACCGACTGGATCGCTGGTAATTTATTCGTGACGTTGTTGATTGCTGTGCTGGTGGGCATTATTCCCGAGTCGGGTCCGCATCTGGTCTTTGTGACCCTCTATTTCAATGGGACGCTGCCGTTCGGCATTCTGCTGGCGAGTTCAATTGTTCAGGACGGACACGGCATGATTCCGCTTTTGGCTGAGTCGAAACGCTCGTTTTTATTGGTAAAAGGTGTTAATATTATCGTCGGATTCATTATTGGATTATTATTCATTGGTGTCGGTATGTAAACTGGCGGTTTTTATAAGTATAAAAAAGGGAATCACTTAAAGTGAAACCTGTCCTGACTATAGGCTCAATCAACAGGTAACCGAAAACATGAAAGGAAAAAAAGTGAAAAAGGTTGATGTAATTATTATCGGAGGAAGTGCTGCCGGACTGACAGCGGCACAGACGGCGCGCCGGCATTATCCGCGAAAGAAAATTTTGGTTATCCGCAAGGAAGAGAAGGTGTTGATTCCATGTGGCATTCCGTATATTTTTGGATCACTGGAAGGGCCTCACGAAAACCTCATTCCGGATATGGCATATGAAAAAATGGATATCGGTTTGCACATCGGCCAGGTCGAGAGTATTGATCGAAAAAATAAAGTGGTTCGGACAAACTCAGACGAATTTGCTTATGAAAAATTAATCCTTGGAACCGGCAGTTATCCGGCAATGCCACCGATTCCCGGGCATGCTAAAAAAGGCGTTTATGCAGTCCTGAAAGATGTTGAGTACCTTGCTGGTATTCAGGAAAAACTTAAGGCGGTCAAAAATGTTGTTGTCATTGGCGGCGGTTTTATTGGTATCGAAATAAGTGACGAGATAAAAAAATCCGGTGTCGAGAATGTCAGTGTGATAGAAATTGAAAAACATTGCCTTATCCAATCCTATGATGAAGAATTCTGTATAGAGATGGAAGAACAACTACAATCACGGGGAATCAATCTTTTTACCGGGTCAAAAGTCGTCTCTATTGACGGCGGAGATCAGGTTGAAAGTGTGACCCTTGCCGATGGTCAAAAGATCGCCGCCGACATGGTGATTTTAGGAATTGGGGCTGTTGCGAATGCTGACCTGGCGAAAAGTGCCGGTTTACGAATTGGTTTAACCGGCGGGATCGTAGTGGATCGGGCAATGCGGACCAGCGATCCCGATATTTTTGCCTGTGGTGATTGTGCCGAAAAAGTATCCTTTTTCGGCGGTAAGTCGTCGGCCTTGAGGCTTGCGTCTATCGCAACACTTGAGGCTAGAGTTGCCGGGGCGAATGTCTTTGGTATCACCCGTGAAACGCCGGGAACGATTGGCGTCTGGGGAACCGCCGTGGGCGGCTTAGCACTGGGAACGGCTGGTTTGACGGAAAAAATGGCTAAAGCGCATGGATATAATGTCATCAGTGCCGTCAATGAAAGTGTCAACCGGCATCCCGGGAAACTGACGGGCGCCGCGAAAATCAAAATTAAGCTGGTTTTCGAGGCCAATTCCGGTACGCTGCTGGGCGGACAGGTTCGGGGGGATGCCAGTGCCGGGGAGATTATGAATTCCATTTCCGCCTGCGTCCAGAACCGGATGACGGCTGAGCAGATCGCCATGTTTCAGTCGGGAACACATCCGCTGATTACCGCTTCACCAATTGCGTATGGTATTGTAAATGCAGCCGAGGCGGCTATCGCTAAAATGCTGAAAGCAAAGGTGTGATCATGAGTCGATTATTATTTATTGATGACGATATCGATTTTCTTGAAGTTATGACCATCTTCTTTGAAAAGAACGGCTATACGGTCGAAACGGCGACTACAGCTGAGGCTGGTAAGAAAAAAATTATCGCTGATAAGCCGGATTTGCTGGTTCTGGATGTTATGATGCCGTCGGAATTTGAAGGTTTTGAACTGGCGAGGGAAATTCGTGAAAACCTGGAACTGACCGATTTACCGATTATTATTCTGAGTTGTATCCACGATCGGAAACAGGTGCCCTATCGATTTGCGCCGGATAAGGACTATCTGCCCGTGGATGTGTTTTTGGACAAGCCGGTCAACCCTGATACCCTATTGGAAAAAGTCGAAAACCTTCTGGGAATTCGTCGTGAAAAACCTCTCCGGGAGCTTTGATTTAGCATAAATAATTCAGGTAAAGATTTATTGGATAAAAAAAGAAAATATCAAAAAAAGAAAGGTATCCTATGAAAATCGCAATTCCCCTGACAGGCGGAAAACTGTCGGTCCATTTCGGACACTGTGAAGAGTTTGGCATTTATGAAGTTGATAATGGAAACGTCATGAAATCAGAGAAACTACCGCCGCCGGCACATGAACCGGGTGTCTTTCCTAGCTGGCTGCATGATATGGGCGTCAATGTGGTGATTGGCGGCGGCATGGGCAACCGCGCCCAGAGCCTTTTTCATCAGAACTGTATTGATGTCTATTACGGAGTGACAATCTCCGATCCCGATGAGGTTGTCCGTATCTACCTTGCTGGTGATCTGGAGAGCGGTGTCAATCTCTGCGATCATTAAAAATACATGCTTATCTGACCTTTAGAAGGTTAAGATTCGGGACCGCCTTTTACAATTGTTTTTCGTGCGGATTATTTCTATATTCCTGGCGTAAAATTGAACTGGTGCAATGCAATTTATCAATAAATACAAATCCTTTCTGGCGCTGTTGGCGCTGCTATTGCTCTTCTGGTTGAATTTTAATCTTGCCTGTTTCAGCCATTTTCACATTGATGAAAAAGGTCAAATCGTTGTCCATGCCCACCCCTACGCAAAAGCGGAAGAGGCTCATAACGCCGCTTCGCAACATGCGCATACCTCTGGCGAATATACTTATCTCGCTTCAATTTATTCGGCTTTAACCACTTTTATCCTCTGTCTCTTTTTAATTGCGCTGCTAATGCAGGTTTTGCCCAAACTGGGTAGAATTGACACTTGCCGGATTAATGCCGGCGATATTTTTCGTAATGCCATTCTGCGGCGCGGTCCGCCCGTGACGTTTCAATCTATCTAATTCAGCTGATCTCAAATAGGATGATTTTCCTTGTGATGTATTTACTCACAGGATGAGTCTAAGTCCCCGGCTGACGTGAATTTAATCTCCGGAAAAGTTCTAAGCCGGGCTAAAATGAGAACGCTGAGTAAATTATTCAAGCAGAAATTTATTGAATAGGATAATAATTAAGTCAAATGAGGAAATTAGAGATGAGATATGGCAAATTTATCGGATTACTATACTTGGTATGTTCCATACTCTTTGCCGGCGAGCCGGGCGGACAAGCGATGCTGGCGGGTCAGGAGTATAACCACAGAAAACTGCATGGGCAGGTGAGAAAGCGTGGGCGCGCCGCAATCAAAGGTATGGCGACAGATAGCCGCACCGGAGAACCGCTGGCGGGTGTCAATGTGATTGTGGAACATACGACCGTAGGAGCGGCAACCAATGAAGCGGGCGTCTTTTTTATCTATCATGCTCCGGTGGGGCAATTACGACTTGTCGCGTCAATGATTGGATACCAGCAAAATGCCAAAACCGTTCATGCGCGGGCGGGCGATGTGGTTTTGGTTGATTTTGAACTTAAACCGACGATACTGGAAATGGGCGCCCTCGTCGTGACCGGTACATCCACGCCACACCTTGTCGAGGATATGCCGGTGCGTACCGAGGTGATTCCAAGACGGCTGATTGAGCAAAAACATGCCTGCAATCTGGCAGAGGCACTCTCTTTCCATACCGGTGTCCGGGTGGAGAATAATTGCCAGAACTGCAACTTTTCACAGGTCAGAATTCTGGGAATGGACGGGAAATATTCTCAGATTCTCATTGATGGTGATCCGGTGGTCAGCAGCCTTGCCAGTGTTTACGGGCTTGAGCATTTTCCCGAAGAGATGGTG
>DSAS01000020.1 GCA_011046365.1 Fidelibacterota bacterium | reverse complement strand
CTGTCCGGACGGGTCCGCCGCTATCTGGTGCTGGAAATAAAGAGTAAAGAAGAAGCGGCGCTGGCGGCGGTGAAATTGGTACAGACCGATAGTCGCTTTAAGGGATGACAGGGAAAACACATTCCCGGCTTTGATATTTCCATCAAATAAACCTGGTTGAATTTCCATATTTTTAAACTCCGGTGTGTATTACAAAAATTTTCGGTGAATCCGGCTTTTTAAATTGCTGAACATTTGGAAAAATGCCAATTCACGCCTAAAATTGCGGATATTATTAATTACGTGCTGAAAAGGAAGTGGACATGGAGAAAAAAATCGTACTGATCACCGGCTGTTCCAGCGGGTTTGGCTATCTCAGCGCCCTTCACCTGGCAGAAACGGGTTTTCGGATTTATGCGACGATGCGTGATTTGAATAAAGCCACCGATTTGGGGCGTGAAATAGCGCGAAACCATTTGCCGGTCAGCATCATGCAGCTGGATGTCACAGACCTGAAATCCATTGGGCTCTGTCTGCGCCGGATTGAAAATGAATCCGGGAAACTGGATGTGCTGATCAATAATGCCGGTTACGGGATCGGCGGTTTTTTTGAGGATTTGAGTGACCGGGAATTCCGGGATCAGATGGAGACCAATTTTTTCGGAGCGCTGAATATGGTTCGCGCTGCGCTGCCCTTGTTGCGGAAAAGTGACGACGCCCGGATTGTCAATATTTCCAGTATGGCAGGCTTGACTACGACGCCGGGAATGAGTGCCTATAACGCCAGCAAATGGGCGCTGGAGGGTTTTTCTGAGTGTCTGCGCCAGGAGCTGGCACTGCATGGTATCAAGGTTCTGCTTATTGAGCCCGGTCCGTATCCGACGAAAGTACTGACCATGAATACCCGCTTTGCCGCTAAAGCACTGGATCCCAACAGTCCCAATTACCGCTATACTCAGGCGGTCTATGAACAGTATCAAAGGCGTAATGAAACTCTTAAAAGTGATCCGCAGGAAATCGTTCGTCTAATGGAGCATTTGATCACGGCGAAAAATCCGCGCTTTCGCAACATCCGGGGACCCGGTGCCAAAATGCGGGCGTTTATCCACCGGTATTTACCCTGGTGCTGCAATGAATGGATCGTCCGGAAGGTGATTTTTGGCAAGATTGAAGGCGCTATTAAACGACAATAATTTTTTCCTGATTGAGAAAAAACCGATCGCTTAAAA
Organism: Fidelibacterota bacterium; assembly: GCA_011046365.1. Taxonomy (GTDB): domain Bacteria; phylum Fidelibacterota; class UBA2242; order UBA2242; family UBA2242; genus B118-G9. The sequence goes on along the minus strand of DSAS01000020.1, from coordinate 7,374 downwards.
CTATTTTTCCATAATCGCAGTCTTATAGTACGTGATGAATGACGAATCCTTAATCCGTGAATTTACTGCAGGTAATGTCGCTGCTTTCAACACGCTGGTCTGGCGCTGGGAGAAGCCGATCTACAATTTTATTCTCAGGTATATCGGTGACCGGGAGCAAGCCAAAGATGTCATGCAACGCTGTTTCATCCGGGCTTATAAATCACTGGGAAAACTCAAAGACCATACCCGTTTTTCCTCCTGGCTGTATCAGATTGCGGTAAATCTCTGTCGGGATGAATTGAAGAAAAAGCGCTATACCACCTACTCTCTGAGTGATGTCCCAGACTATAATGATTGCGACAATGGCGACCCAAAAATTGTATTACCGGATGGCGAGCAGGATACCACCAGACTGACTCATCACGAGAATCTGGCGGAACTGCTCCAAAAGGCATTGCTTGCCATTCCGGAGGAGCAGCGGGTAGTGGTCATTATGAAGCAGTATCACGGAATGAAGTTTTCGGAAATCGCGGCTGTTTTAAAAATGCCGATTAATACCATAAAATCAAGAATGTATTACGGTCTCGACGCCCTCCATTCGGTTTTGCAGAAATGGGGCGTTGACCGGGAGGATCTGAGCTATGAAATGTGAAGATATTCGTCTGCTGATGATGGAGGCGCTCTATGATGAGATATCCGCCGCGGACATGCAAATTCTAAATACTCATCTGGAGAGCTGCTCCGGTTGTCGCCAAAAATACGTCGCTTTGCAGGTCACTGTGCACACTTTGGAAAAATGGGAAGATGTGGAACCGCGGGTTAACCTGACGTTTGTCAAGCAGCCGGTAGTGCGGTTTTCGGAATTTATCGAACGTCTGAAATCCTGGACGTTGCCCGCCCGGCTGGGTGCGGCTGTAGCGGCGCTGCTGCTACTTTTGGCGCTCTTCAATACGAGCATCCGTTTTTCCGACGGTGGATTTGCTTTTGAAACCGGACTGTTCAATCACAAGCGCATTGATCCGGCGGATTTTGCTACGAAATTCGATCTGGAGCAGCTGCGCCGGGAAAATTATCAGCTGGTTTCCGCCGTAATCGAAGAGTATGACAAGCGCAACCGCATTGAGACGGCGGTAATGCTGGACCAGTTTTATGACGAGCTGGAGAGACAGCGTAAAGAGGATTTACGTTTGGTCGGCGCTGCGGTTGACCATCTGCAATACGGGACCGCGCAGCGGCTGGAACAGACTGACCGGACGTTGGGGACATTGATCGAATATATCAGTGCCCAGAGTGGGGGAAGATAATCATTTAATCCGGGGGACAGGAGTGAATTGTCAATGCAAGAAAAGGAGTGCAAAAATGAAGAAGTTTAGCGATTTGCTGGTTATCCCGGTAATGGTTTTCAGCGCATTTTTAATGCTGCTATCAAGTGCGGCTTCCGGTATGCCCAACCTTGATCAGAAGGAAAAAATCAGGCAGGATATTGAAATCTTAGAGGGGGTTCTGGAACAGTTGATCATAAAAGAGAGTCCCTATCTGTTCAGTGCCGGTGACCAGGTAAACAGTCTGTACCTGGACGGATTCGGATTGATTTTTGATCTCCAGAGCAACGGTCTTCTGAGCCTTTCCGATATAATTTCACGCTCGATCCGCCATTTACCGCGTGTGAAGATTGATACCGATGCGGAGGATCAGATCATTGTCACTCTTGATAAGGAAAAAAAACCGGATTCGGCGGAGGTGGATGAAAAAGCGGAAGTTGAAAAATCTCTCCACAAAACGGAAGAGCTGATCATCGAATTTTTCCGGGATTATGCCAGCACCGTAACATCCCTGTCGCCGCAGGATCGAATCTGTGTCAATCTACGTAATTCGCGAGGATTTCGGTATGGAATGGGAGAAGATTTGAAAGTGCCCGAACAACTCCGTACCGTTGTTCTGGTCGGCGACCTGAATGATTATCGCCTTGGTAAAATTAATGAAAGCAAACTCAAAGCCCGGATCAGGATTGAGCGAATATATGAGGCGGAACAGAACCGGGATCTGGAGATTTTCAGCCGGATTCTGGACCGTGCTGTCGGGCAGGAGACCGGAAGCCGCTGGATTCCCTGGGATGGGAAGACCCGCTACATGTACCAGGAGGGTTATGGAGCTATCTTTTTCGTGCAGCTGTCTGCCTTGAAAAATTTAGAAAAAATAATTGTCAAAAATGTCAGCGAAATAGAGCATAAGCTGCGCGATTTTGAAACCGACGTTCGAAAATATGAAAAACGGGTCAGAGATATTGAGCGTTCCGAGTTGCCTGCACCTCCCGACCTGCCGTCGCCGCCATCGTTGCCCATCAGAAAAGAGAAGCGGATTTTCGTTGATAAGAACGGCGATTCGGTGGAAGTTGACCTGGATTTCGACGTTGATATTAATATGAATAAAATTGCTTCAGATACCGAAATTGACTCGCTTATGGATGCCGTTGCGGCTGATATTATTGATATGCTCGGTCAGTACGGTACTACCTTGCGCAGTGTCAAAAAGGGTGAGACGATTCTCGTGACCGTGGATTTCAGCCGGCAGTTTTGGACTGTCAAGCCAAACACTCTGTATCTGAAAGTGAAAAAGTCCGACGTGGAGCGTGTTACCCGGGACGGATTGACTTCTGAACAATTCAAACAGGCTGTTACGGTCTGGAAAGAGTAAGCAATCCGCAGGGTCTTTTTCAGCCGGGTGAGACGAACTGTCTCACCTGGCTTTTGTATAACGCACGAATTTTCAGGAAAAAGGGATAATACTCTGCCGTACGGAAATCCAGAAACGCCCAGGGGTAGGGTTGGAATTTTCCCTTTTCGTAATGCAAAGCCAAATCTGCGTAAATACCGGCGTCGAGAAAAATTTTATGGATTCCATACTTAACGGAGGCTAAAACGACTTTGTCGTAATCCAAATAACCGATGTCGAGATTGACTTTGCGGCGTCCGTCAATAGCGAATTGCTCTTCTGTGCCGTTTGTAAGGATCTTTGCCTGCGCCAGAAAGCCGGGGCTTGCCAGACCGGTGAACGAAAAAAATTTGCGGAAGAGCGGGGCTCCCATTTCTTCATCATAGTAGTTGGTAACCCGAAAGGGGAAGGATTTGCTCTGACAATCAACGGGGCTCAGCTGTTTTTCCAATGATTTCAGCGCCTTATCCAGAATCGCCTCCGCTGAGTAAAGTGCCCCAACGAAATATTTGACCGGCAGAACAGCTTGGGGTTGCATCGTTTCTGAACCCTTTTTATTTGACCCAGTGAGGTACCGTAAAGCCAAGTTCTTTATCATAATGCAGGTTTTCCCGTAACGCCAGCTCGGCTTTTCTGACAATTTCTGCGGGAATTTCGAAATACTTGCGGGCGACCTCGGCGATTTCTTCGGTAAATTTGCCTTTGAAAATAATGTCGTCACCTTCCCTTTTGATAAAGTGATTGTGCAGGTAAACAAAACCGCGCTCATCCCGCCGGGAAAGACAGATGCCGTGCATGGTCATCAGATGGAAAGAATTTTCCCAATGGGAAAAAAACTGCTCGATATTGGTAGCGGTTTTGGTGAAGGTATAGCGCTTCTTCAGCTGTTTTCCGTTTGATGTCCAGAGCGCCAGACGATTGGTCTCAGTCTCTTCTGCAAGATACGCGCCCGGATTTGGGGTCTTTGATAGTTCCAACGGCTCAAAAAGAAGGTAGCCGGGGTCAATCAGATACTCCCGGTCGTCTTGGTTTAAAATCAATGCGCAATGGGTGTTTTCCCCCGAACGCATATCAGCCATCAGAAAGTTGGTTTGGTAGCCCAGATAGTCAAGAATGGTTTTTAAATAAAAGGTGAGAGAAAAGCAGGTTCCACCCAGCCGGTAACGCTCATGATCTTCAATGACCTCTTCGGGGAAACGGAAATGGTCGGTTTCCCAATTGTGGTTGAACTTGATGATTTTACTCAGATTTTCGTAGGGCAGCCGGGCGAAGCGGCGCAGGATTGTGACCAGAGTGGTATAAGTTGGACTGCTTTTTTCAACACCGGTGATGGCTAAAAAGCGCTCCACAGCGGGGATTGACTGACCGGTGAAGGTGTTCAGTTTCATGATTCAAAGCTAAGTCGAAATATGGGAAAAACCAACGATCAAAATTAATTTGGACGAACCTTGACATCAGCAGTACTTTTGCTTAAAATTTCCTGTGAAGATTTAATGCAATAGTTGCTCAGGATAGAATTCAAAAAGGTCTTACTCTATGTCCCGGACAATCTTAATTACAGGTGCCACATCCGGTTTTGGAAAAGCCTGCGCCATAAGATTTGCCGGGAATGGTTGGAGATTAATCCTGGTTGGTCGTCGGAAAGAGCGTCTTGATCAACTCGATACAGATTTAGCGTCCCAAACGGCGGTTTTAAAAATCCCGCTTGATGTTCGTAATCGGACTGAAGTGCTGGAGAAATTTCAGTCGCTTCCGCCGGATTTTAACGAAGTTGATGTGCTGGTGAACAATGCCGGTCTGGCGCGGGGACTGTTACCGGCTCCGGAATGTGATCTGGATGACTGGGACAACATGATTGATACCAATGTCAAGGGCTTGACCTACTGTACCCGGGCGATTTTGCCGGGAATGGTCAGCCGAAACAGCGGTCTGATTGTCAATATTGGCTCCGTAGCCGGCAACTGGCCTTATCCCGGCGGCAATGTCTATGGCGCCACCAAGGCGTTTGTGCAGCAGTTTTCACGCAATCTACGAGCGGATTTGCTGGGTAAGAATATCCGAGTTACCAATATCGAACCCGGGATAGCCAAGACAGAATTTTCTGTTGTTCGGTTCAAAGGTGACTGGGCGCAGGCGGATAAAGTGTATAAAAACACCGAACCGTTGCGGGCAGAGGATATTGCCGGGATTATCTGGTGGCTGGCGAACTTACCGGAGCATGTCAATATCAACCAGTTGGAGGTGATGCCCACCATGCAGGCGTGGGGACCTCTGGCGATAGCACGGAAGAGCTAGCTGCCCATGAAAAAAATCAACTCCCGGAAAATCGAGCATCGGCAGATTGCCAATGACAGAGCAATTCATTTTCATGAATTGACTACCGGTTTTGAAGATTATCACTTTATTCACAATGCCCTGCCGGAGATTGACTTTGGTGAAATTGATATCCGGACCGATTTTCTCGGCTATCAATTAAAGGCGCCGCTGATGATTTCCTCAATCAGTGGCGGGGATGCCAGGAGTCAGGCGTTGAATAAAGACCTGGCTGTAGCTGCGAGTCAGGCAGGAATCGCCCTGACGCTGGGAAGTATCCGACCGGCACTGGAAAATAAAGACTGTCTCGGCAGCTACCGGATTGCCCGGGATATAGCGCCGGATATTCCGATTATTGCCAATATCGGCGCTTCCCAGATCGTAAAACAGTACAAAACTCAGCAACTGATTAAGGTGTTGAAACAGATTGGGGCAGACGCCCTCTCGATTCATCTCAATCCTCTTCAGGAGGCGCTTCAACCGGAAGGCGAGCCGCATTTTAAAGGCGTCAGCCGTGCAATTGAAATTCTTAGAGAAACACTGCCTTATCCAATAATCGTGAAAGAGATCGGGTTCGGGTTGTCACTGGATGTCATTAAACGCCTCCAGAAAATGGGGATTCAATGGATTGATGTCGCCGGGGCGGGGGGAACGTCGTGGTCGCGGATTGAACACCATCGTACTGTAAGTGAGGAAAAAAGAGCGGTCGCCGCCCAATTTTTTGAATGGGGAATTGCCACAACAGAAGCTATCCGAAACGCCCTCAAAGCGAAACAGCTCAATATCATTGCGTCGGGTGGAATTGATACCGGCTTAAAGTTTGCCAAGGCGATTGCCCTGGGTGCCGAAATTGCCGGTGCTGCAAAATCGTTTCTACAGACGTGGAATCGCGACGGTGTCCCGGGAATCTGTGAGTTGATCCGGGTTTTTGCCGAAACGTTGCGGATTGCCATGTTCTGCACCGGCTGTCAAAATCTGGAAAAATTCCGGGGCAACAAAGCCATAATCACATATCGAAAATGAGTACAATTTTAAGGTCGTTTTATTTATGAAAATGTCCGATTCAACACGGTCTATTCTGGTGGCGGTCATGCTTGCGACGGTTTTCACAACGTCTCTGATGGCGGAGGAATTTTCGATCCTCTTCTCGGCGTCGGTACGGGGCGAAACCGAACCCTGCGGGTGAAAGACCAACCAGCTTGGCGGTCTGGCCAGGAAAGCAACAATTGTCGAGCGATCCATCAGAACTCATGACAATGTCCTGATTCTTGATGCCGGCGACCTGTTTTTCCGCTCTCTGTTTCCCAGTCCGAGAGAGGTGGAAAAGCAACTTGAAATCGCCCGAACTATGATCCGCAGTTACAACGCTCTGGGTTATCAGGCATACAATGTTTCAGCCCGGGATTTTCCAGGCGGTTTGATCAGTCTGCGCGAACTGGCTCAAACAGCGAACTTTCCATTCATCAGCGCCAATATTGTTGATAGCAGCTCCCGCAAACCGCTTTTTAAGCCCTACATTATTAATAAAATATCCGGTATAAAATTTGGTATCATTGGTGTAACATCACTCCCCAAGGCACCGGTTAAGGGAGTTATGATTTTGGATCTAAATGAAACCTTGCACAAATATCTGCCGGAAATCCGAAAGCAGGCTGATTATATTATCCTGATGGCTTACTTGGAACGTGACGATGAGGCGAGTCTTTTTGAAGAGGAGCTGGCAATTGATTTTGTGCTGCAATCGGGAACCTATCGCTATTCGCGCAATCTTGAAAATAAGAATGGAATGCTGATCGCCCGTTGCGGCAATATCGGCAAATATATAGGGATAATCAGGTTCGATTTGCAGCAAAAGGGCCAGTCGCTGCAGGATATATCCTATTTAATCGTCCAGAAAAATTATGCTGAAAAGCGCCTGAGAACCTTTGAAAAAAACGCCGGTGACAAGTCGCTGGAAGAATATTATGACAACAATCCCAATATTCTGCAAACAGCCAAGAGTCTCGAAAACCAGATAAAAATTATCGAGTCTGAGATTGAGACCGTTGAAAATCCAGTCACATACGATTTAATCGAGCTGGATGAATCGGTTCCCGATCATCCCGAATTCCGGGCGAGGTTAAATGAGCTGGACGCAACAATAAAATCAATCCGCTGATTACCTGCGGGAGAACCGACGACCTTCCCGATTGTATCGGGACGCTCTCCCCCGCCTGCCTGAGGCGGTTGGGCAAGTAACTGAGTTACAGCCCCTCAATATGCAATTGGCTAAAGTCCTATCAATGACGACCTTCCCGGTCAATCGGGATATTTTCCCATCTGGTTCATGGATATGTTATATATTTTGGTTTTTGTGGAGCTGGACGG
>DSAS01000036.1 GCA_011046365.1 Fidelibacterota bacterium | reverse complement strand
GTGCCGCCCTCGACCCAAGCCCGGCGCTTTGATCCCGACCGGGAATGATAGCCCTTATGCCCCCGTCCGGCGGTGCCGCCGTTGCCGGAAGCCTGTCCTTTCCCCCGACGTTGCCCTTCCCGTGTGGAACCAGGTGCTTTAGTAAGAGAACCAAGATTCATGACTATTCCTTAATTTCTTCGACTTTTAATAAATGTTCAATAGACTTAATCATTCCCCGAATCGCCGGATTGTCCGGCTGGATGACCGTATGATGCATGCGTTTGATTCCCAGCGCCTCGAGTGTCCGGCGAGCCCGCTGACGATAATCTATGGCGCTTTTAATCTGTGTGATCCGCAACCTGGCATTTGTCTTTTTACTCATGAGCCAAATATCTCCTGAAGTGTCATTCCGCGTTTATGAGCAACCATATACGGGTCTCTCAGCATTTGCAGCGCCCGCATGGTCGCCTTGACGACATTATGGGTATTATTCGAGCCGAGAGACTTGGATAAAATATCCCGGATGCCAACCTGCTCCATAATCGCCCGAATCGGTCCCCCGGCAATGATTCCGGTTCCGGGTGACGCCGGTTTTAAAATCACTACCGCCGCCCCGTATTTAGCCTGAATCGCATGGGGAATCGTGCCATTAATAACCGGCACTCTGATAATATTTTTCTTGGCGTTTTCTTTTCCCTTTGTAACGGCGATGGTCACTTCCAGCGCCTTTCCGAGACCGATACCCACGTGCCCTTTTCCGTCACCGATAGCGACGATGGCATTAAAGCTGAACCGGCGACCACCGGTAACTACCTTGGCGACGCGGTTTATCTTGATGACCTTTTCTTCAAGCAATTCCAATTGTGTCGGATCAATTGACTTCAAATTAATTCTCCTTTGAGATTAAAATTCCAAACCGGCATTCCGGGCTGCATCTGCCAGGGTTTTAATTCTGCCGTGATACTTGAACCCACCGCGATCGAATACCACACGTTTGATTTTCTTTTCCAACGCCTTGTGGGCAATTAATTCACCGACCATGCTACTTTTATCAGTCTTGGTTGAATCTTTTTTTATCTGCGATTTTACCTCCGGCGACAAATCCGAAGCGGTCGTGAGAGTTTTATTGTTCAGATCATCTACCAGCTGCGCATAAATATGGTTCAGGCTCCGGTAAACAACCAGCCGCGGGCGCTCGGGGGTACCCGCAACATTTTTCCGAATGTGCCCCTTACGGCGCATTCTGGATTGTATCTTATCACTAACTTTTTTACTCATTCCGAAATCCTCTATTTCACACCAACTTTTTTACCGGCTTTGCGCCGAATATATTCATCCTGATAGCGAATACCCTTACCTTTATAGGGTTCCGGCGGTGCTATCGAACGGATTTTCGCCGCCATTTGTCCAACCTGCTGTTTGTTAATTCCACTGATCGTGACGATCAGGTTTTTGGGGACCGAAAACGTAATGCCTTCACTGGGAGTAATCAGCACCGGATGGGAAAGACCGACCGAAAGCAACAGCGATTTTCCCTTCATCTCGGCTGAATAGCCGACGCCGACAATTTCCAGAGTTTTTTCAAAACCCTGCGTGACACCCTCCACCATATTGGCGATCAGCATCCGGGTCAGCCCATGCAGGGAGCGATGGGTTTTACTGTCACTGGGGCGGGTCACTACAACGGCATTGTCCTCTTTGACGACGGTCATTTCCGGAGAAAACTTCCAGCTCAATTCACCTTTCGGCCCCTTAACCGAAATCCGGTTGTCCTGGATTGACACTTCTGTTTTTTCTGGTATGGGTATGGGTTTTTTACCAATTCTAGACACAGTTTACTCCTTGCTTAATGCATTACCAAATGTGACAAAGCACTTCGCCGCCGACATTATATTTCCGGGCAATTTTATCCGTGACCACACCGATCGGCGTGGACATCACCGCAATACCGAGACCGCCCAATACGCGGGGTATATCAGTGGATTTGACATACTGCCGCCGTCCCGGGCGACTGACTCGTTTCAAACCCTCGATAATGGGAGCGCCGTCTTTACCATACCGTAAATAGACCCGGATCAGTCCCTGCTTGCCGTCATTGATCAGGATGAAATCCTTGATGTATTTTTCATGTTTTAAAATCAACGAAATGCGCTTCTTCATGTTGGAAGCCGGTATATCAACCCAGCGATGGTTTGCGGTCAATGCATTACGAATTTGTGTGAGATAATCGGAAATTGGATCAGTTACTGGCATATAAATCTTTCTCCTGTTTTACCAGCTGGCTTTAGTAATACCTGGAATTTCGCCCTTGAGCGCTAATTCTCGAAAACACAAACGGCACAATCCGAATTTACGATAGTAAGAACGGGGTCTGCCACAGACCGAACAGCGATTGACCGTCCGAGTGGAGAATTTGGGTTTGCGTTTTGCCTTTGCAATCATTGACTTTTTCGCCATATCAATTCTTCTCCCCTGAGTTTTCTTTCCTCACCGGTCGCTTTTTAAATGGAAAACCAAACAGCGCCAGCAATTCATGCGCCTCGGCATCGGTTTTGGCGGTGGTTGTCATGGTGATATTCATACCGCGGATTTTATCAACCTTATCATAATCTATTTCCGGAAAAATAATCTGCTCTTTGACGCCCATATTGTAATTACCACGACCGTCAAAGGCTTTATCGGGCATCCCTGAGAAATCCCGTACCCGGGGCAGCGCGATGGAAATTAACCGGTCGAAAAACTCGTACATCTTATACCGCCGCAGGGTAACATGACAGCCCACCGGATCGCCCTGGCGGATTTTAAAATTGGAAATGGCTTTTTTGGCATGCGTAATCACCGGTTGTTGACCGGTAATGACCCGCAAATCCTCCATTGCATGTTTCAGTGCCGCCGGATCATCTTTGGTCTTGCCGACGCCGATATTCAGACTGATTTTCTGCAGTCTCGGCACTTCCATCCTATTTTTATACCCATACTTTTCAATCATTGCCGGTATAACGGTTTGCTCATATTGCTCTAAAAGTCTGGGTTTATATTCTGCTTTTTTAGCCACTGACGACTCCTTTAATTAGCATCAATTACTTCACCGGTCTCTTTTGAATAGCGCACCTTTTTTCCGTCTTTCAAGGTTTTGTGACCAACTTTTGTCGGTTTATTATTGACCAGGAGTACAACATTGGAGATATGAATCGGCGCCTCTTTTTCGACGATACCGCCCTGCTGATTGGTTTGGCTGGGGCGGGTGTGGCGCTTGATGAAATTTACCCCTTCGACAATAAGCCGGTCAGTCTTTGGATAGACCTTCAAAACGCGACCGGTCTTGCCCCTGTAATTGCCGCTAATAACTTTGATCATATCATTTTTCCGAATTCGGTTCATTCCAGTTCTCCTCTACAAGACCTCGGGGGCCATTGAGACAATCTTCATATAGTTTTTCTCGCGCAGTTCTCTGGCTACCGGACCAAAAATACGGGTGCCCCGGGGTTCGAGATTGTTGTCAATCAACACGGCGGCATTATCATCAAAGCGAATATAGGAGCCGTCTTTACGACGCACTTCCTTATTTGTACGGACGATAACGGCTTTGGATTTATCCCCTTTTTTAACCATCCCGCCCGGTGATGCCTGCTTGACTGTGACGATAACGATATCCCCAATGGATGCATATTTTCGTCCGGAACCACCCAACACCCGGATACACAGGACCCTTTTCGCACCTGTATTGTCGGCTACATTCATTCTCGTTTCTTGCTGTATCATCGGAAATACCCCTTTAAAATATCATCCTATGTGCTCTAAAATTTCTACCAAACACCAACGTTTACTGCGGCTGAGCGGTCGGGATTCTTCAATTCGAACGACATCTCCGATCTGGCATCTGTTTTCAGGATCATGGGCATAACACTTGGAGGTTCTGCGAATGTATTTACCATAGACCGGGTGTTTCAATTTTCTCTCAATTGTCACCACAATGGTTTTATCCATTTTGTTGCTGACCACTTTACCAACGAGAGATTTTCTATTTGTGCGTGATTCCATCTTTTCTGTTCCTGTGTTTATTGACCCTGTTTGTCCTGGCGTTCGATACCCAGTTTCATTTCATGTAAAACGGTTTTAATCTGAGCGATTTCCCGACGAACCTGTTTGATTTTCAATGGATTTTCCAACTGTTGCAACGCTTTCTGAAACCGGAGATTTTCCAGTGCACTGATATTATCCTGAAGCCGGGCTTCAAGTTCAGTACTTGACATCTCTCTCAATTCACTTCTCTTCACACTACGCTCCTACTTCACGTCTTGAAACGACTTTCGTCTTAATCGGTAATTTATGTGCCGCTGTGGAGAATGCCTCTTTTGCCTGCTCGAAGTTGCCGACTTCAACTTCGAAGAGAACCCGCCCGGGTTTGACGACGGCGACCCAATATTCGGGAGCGCCTTTACCTTTGCCCATCCGGGTCTCCGCCGGTTTTTTCGTGATCGGCTTATCAGGAAATATCCGGATCCACATCTTCCCGTGTTTACGCACCTTCCGGGCAATTGCAACACGGACGGCTTCTATTTGCCGGCTGGAAATCCAGCCCGGTTCCAGGGCTTTCAGTCCGAAATGACCGAAACTGACCTCATTGCCGCGGGTAGCCAGACCCTTCATTCTGCCTTTTTGTTGCTTACGATGTTTTACTTTACGAGGTGCCAGCATATTGATAATCCTTATTGCATTTTATTGTATGATTCGCCGTTACAAATCCAGACTTTGATACCGATACAACCATAGGTGGTATGGGCTGTAACTGATGCAAAATCAATATCCGCCCGCAGCGTATGAAGGGGTACCCGCCCTTCCCGGTAGGTTTCGGTTCGGGACATTTCGGCGCCGCCGAGGCGCCCGCTGCACTTGACCCGAATACCCTCCGCGCCCATTCGCATAGTTGCCTGAATCGCTTTTTTAACGGCGCGCCGGAAGGAGACTTTCTTGACGATCTGGGCAGCAATATTATTACCCACCAACGTCGCATCCAATTCCGGACGTTTGATCTCATTAACATTCACCTGGACTTCGGTATTGGTCAGTTTTTGAATTTCCAGGCGCAGGAGGTCAACCTCTTCGCCTTTTCTACCGATAACAATGCCGGGACGGGAGGTGTTGATTGTGATGGTAATTTTCTTTGACGTGCGGTGAATATCCACGCCGCTCACGCCGGCGTTCGGCAGCCGCTTCATGATATAACGGCGCAGTTTCAGGTCTTCGGTCAACTTTTCCGTATAATTGCGTTCATCAAACCAGTTGCTGCTCCAGGTTTTATTAAATCCGATTCGAAATCCAATGGGATGCGTTTTCTGACCCAAGAAACCTCCAGTTATTTTTTCTTTTTCTTGTTTTCTTTTTCAGCGACAACCACCGTTAAATGGCAGGATCTCCTCCGAATAATCGAGGCGCGACCCATCGCGCCAGCACGCCAGCGGCGTGCAATTCCGGCTTCATCTACAAAGATAGTTTTGACATACAGATCCTCTGGTTCGATTCCGGAACCGCCTTCCTGATTCATCAGATTGGAGACGGCGGAGCGAATGGTTTTTTCCACGGTCACGGATGCCTTTTTATTGCTAAAATGCAGGGCATTCAGGGCATGCTCCAGATCTTTGCCACGTACCATATCGGCTAAAAGGCGGACTTTTCGAGCCGACTGTCTTTCATATCTATTTACTGCTTTCGCTTCCATAATTCCTGTTTCTTACTTTTTTTTATCAGAGCCGGCGTGTCCCCGGAAGGTCCGGGTATGCGCAAATTCACCCAATTTATGACCAACCATGTTTTCCGTTACATAGACCGGTATAAATTTATTCCCATTGTGGACGGCAAAGGTATGACCGACGAATTCCGGCGAAATGGTAGATCGTCTCGCCCAGGTTTTAATGACCTTTTTTTTGCCGGTTTCGTTCATCTCGTTAATCTTTCCGAGAAGTTTTGCATTAATATAGGGTCCCTTTTTCAGCGAACGAGTCATCTAATATTCTCCCTGATTATTTGCTGCGTCTTTTGACAATAAATTTATTGCTGGGATTGTTCTTCGCACGGGTGCGGTAACCTTTTGTCGGCTTTCCCCAGGGTGTCGAGGGGTGCCGACCGCCCGAGCTCTTGCCTTCACCGCCGCCCATAGGATGATCAATCGGATTCATGGCAACGCCGCGAACTTTCGGACGACGTCCCAGCCAGCGACTGCGCCCGGCTTTTCCCAGACTGATGTTCTCATGGGTTTTATTTCCGACCTCGCCGATCGTGGCGTAGCACTCACCCAAAACAAGACGCATCTCCCCGGAGGGCATCTTCAATGTAACGTATTTCCCATCCTTCGCCATAATCTGCGCTGCCGTTCCGGCTCCCCGGGCAATTTGTCCACCCTTTTTGGGTTTCAATTCGATATTGTGCACAAAGGTACCGGCGGGAATATTTTTCAAAGGCAATGAGTTTCCTGGCTTTATCGGGGCATCGTTGCCGGACTGGATGACATTGCCCACCTGAATTCCATCGGGGGCAATAATATAGCGTTTTTCGCCATCTTTATAATATAATAGCGCAATCCGGGCAGACCGGTTCGGATCATATTCAATGGTTTTAACGACAGCTTCAATATCATACTTATCGCGTTTGAAATCAACTATCCGGTAGCTGCGTTTCTGACCGCCGCCCCGACGACGGGATGTGATACGCCCCTTGTTATTCCGTCCGCCGGTTTTCTTCATCGGCGCCAGCAGGCTTCTTTCCGGCGTCGTCGCGGTGACATCCTCAAAGGTATCCACCGATTTAAAACGCTGTCCGGGTGTTGTCGGATTGATTTTCTTTATACCCATAATGCTATACCGCAGTTTCTCCTTGATAGAAATCTATTTTTTCGCCCTCTTTTAATGTAACGATCGCCTTCTTCCAGTCGGCGCGTTTACCGCTGGTGCGAATCACCCGACCGCCGCTGCGGACAGTCATCTGTTTGGCTTTGCCCTGTACATTCATGGTGGCAACTTTTTCAACTTTTACGCCGAACCGGTTTTCCACGGCTCGTTTGATTTCAATTTTATTGGCTTTCGGATGAACCTTGAATCCGTACTTCCGCTCATTCTCCTGAAGCAGATTTATCTTTTCGGTCAGGATTGGTTCAATGATGATGATATCTTTGATTGACATTTCTGATTCCCTATTAATTGACCATTAGCCGGTTGTTCAGCGTTTCCAAACCTTTCCTGTCAACCAGGAGGATGTCGCAATCCAATATATCATAAGTTGAGGCGCGTTCGGCTTCCACCAGGAGGATATTGTAAAAATTTCTCGTCGCCAGGTAAAGATTTTCGTCAATATCGGTTGCCAACAGGGTGACTTTTTTATTTTCCAGGTCAAAGGCTTTCAGCATTTCCCGGATCGTTTTTGCCTTGGCGTCCGTTATTTTGAAATCCTCAACCACCTTAATGGCTTCCTGCTGGTATTTATAAGCCAGCGCGCTACGACGGGCGAGGGATTTTACTTTCTTATTGATCTTCATCTGGTAATATTTCGGTTTCGGACCAAAGGCACGCCCGCCACCAACCCAGATCGGGCTGCGTCGGGAACCGGCGCGGGCTGTGCCGCGACCTTTTTGTTTCCAGGGTTTCCGTCCACCGCCGCGGACTTCAGCCCGGGTTTTAGTGGAATGAGTTCCCTGACGCGCATTGGTCATTTCGGCTTTAACCGCCAGATAGATGGCGTGATCGTGCGGCTCAACCTCAAAAGCAGCATCCTTGAAGGTTACCTTTTCTCCGGCTTCTGTTCCGTCTAATTTATATACAGCTAATTCTACGCTCACTGTTCATGCCTCCGAATTGTTACGTAACTATTCCTCGCTCCGGGTACAGCGCCTTTGATGAAGAGCAGATTGTTCTCAGCGTCAATCTTGACGATGGAGAGCCCCCGGACGGTATGTCTCTTACCGCCCATTCTGCCAGCCATTTTCAATCCTTTGATGACTCGGGAAGGATATGCCGAAGCACCGATAGAGCCCGGAGAACGGTAACGATCACTCTGACCGTGAGTCTTGGGTCCACCCTGAAAATTGTGCCGCTTGACGACTCCCTGGAAACCCTTACCTTTGGTCACACCGGTGATCTTGACCTCTTCACCGACCTTAAAAATATCAACCGTAACCATATCACCGGCTTTGGTACCTTCTTCATTGAAATCCCTGATTTCCGATAAAACTCGATAGGGCTCTGTTTTTGCCGCTTTAAAATGACCCAGGAGCGGTTTATTGACACGTTTTTCGGGTTTTTTCTCAAAGCCCAACTGGACCGCCGAATAGCCGTCTTTTTCAGGAGTTTTGACCTGTACAATCTGACAGGGTCCTGCCTCGATAACCGTCACCGGCAGCATATCGCCGTTCGGTTCAAATACCTGACTCATTCCAATCTTTTTGCCAATAATACCACGCATAGGTCTTCTTCCGTTATACCTTTATCTCAATATCTACACCTGCGGGGAGGTCCAAACGCATAAGAGCATCCACCGTCTTTGATGTGGAATTCAGGATATCCACCAGTCTTTTATGAATTTTCGTCTGAAATTGCTCTCTCGACTTCTTGTTGACGTGCGGCGATCTCAGCACTGTATAAATGGTCCGCTGAGTCGGTAACGGGATGGGACCGGACACAACCGCGCCGGTTGATTTTGCCGTCGCGACAATCTTCTTGGTGCTTTTATCCAGCAGATTGTGATCGTATGCTTTCAGACTGATTCTGATTCTTTGTCCAGGCACGTGCAGCTCCTTACTCCAAGATTTCGGTTACGACGCCAGCACCGACCGTGCGACCACCCTCGCGAATCGCAAAACGCAATTCCTTCTCCATCGCTATCGGCGTGATCAATTCTACCGTCAACGTCACCCGGTCTCCCGGCAT
>DSAS01000128.1 GCA_011046365.1 Fidelibacterota bacterium | reverse complement strand
TGATGACGATCAGGACGGGTTGATTGATGAGCGGCAGGATAATCCTCGCGGCAACTATATTTTTGGACCGGTAGGTAAATATGGAGAGCCCAAGTGGCACTGGGAAGGTGACGAAGATGGTGACTGGCGGAGCTATATAGATGAAAACGGCAACGGACAATGGGATTATGGGGAATTCATCGGTGACGATGTCGGTTCGGATGGCATTGGACCGTATGATCAAGATTACATCGGTCCCGATAGCGACGGTACAGAAGCCAATGGGATGCCCGATGACGGCGAACCCAATTACAATATGACCGACAATGATGAGTCTGACCAAATTGGTTTGACCAGTTCGGTGTTGTGTGAAGCTCAGAGTATGGCGCCAGATGAACGCACCTGGAACCATATGAAGCCGGGCTTGTTCGCCGCGGTTCAGCCCGCTAATCTCGCCTTTGTTTATGGCTCAGGCTATTTTAAGGTTGGGCGCGGAGAGACCCGCAAATTTGCCATTGCCTGCCTGTTTGGTATTGATGAAGATGACATATACCGGAATAAACGGACAATGCAGCGGATTTATGATGCCGACTATAGCTTTACAAAACCGCCGCTAAAGCCGCGTCTGACGGCTGTCGCCGGTGACGGCAAAGTGATTCTCAGCTGGGACAAGGCGGCGGAACGCTCCATTGATCCGATCTATAAAGAGGATTTCGAAGGCTATCTTGTCTATCGCTCCACGGACCCCTCATTCAATGATATTAAAACCGTAACCGATGCCTACGGTGCACCGATTTACTGGAAACCGATCGCCCAGTTTGACTTGGTGGACGGTCTGAAGGGTCCGCATCCAATCGCAATTGAAGGGACTGGTGCGCAATTTTACATGGGCAATGACACCGGTCTGAAATACTACTACGTAGATGAGAATGTCCAAAACGGACGAACATACTATTATGCAGTCTGTTCGTATGACAAGGGATACGACACGGACTTTTATGAAAAGGGTTTCTCCCGCTATGATCTGCTGGCTCCTGTTGCGCCCTCGGAATGTTCCAAAATCATCCAGACCGACCTCGTGGGCAATGTCATCAGTGTTGATCGTAACTGTGCCGTGGTGGTGCCCAATGCACCCAGCGCCGGATATGTACCTGGTAAAGTGGAAAACATTGAACATATTGGCATTGCCACCGGAGAATACGCAGTTAATGTCATCGTTTCTGACAGCGTTCAGGATGGACACACCTATGAAATAACCTTTGTTGATGATTCCACTGATTGGCGTAACACTGAAAGGATAAAAATTCAAAACATTACTACCGGTCGAATTCTATATGAGAACTATTATAACGAATTTGAAGTCAGTAATGAAATCTTCGAAGGGCTCCAATTTGAGTTCGACAATGATTCCACCTATATCAAAGAGTATGGCTGGAAAGTAGGTAACTGCAACCTCCCAGTGGAAGTGGATACCGCCTGGGGCGTAAAAATTATCAGAGTTCCTGAAGATCTGGAGATTCGGGTTCTACAACCCAACGCCGATACTACTTATCATCCGCTCGCCTGGGAACGTTATCCGGTCAATTTTCAGGTTTGGAGTACCACCCGCAACGAGCAGATGGATTTCATGTTCAGTGAGCCGATCAATAAGGATAGTATGCTGAACGCCGGCGATAAGGTCTATCCGGTGATTAATGCCAAAGGATTTAATTACAATGATATGTGGGAAATTTATTTTCGCCACGACACCACCCAAAAGGATGTGATTTTACCGCAGCCGGGCGATGTCTTCGAAATTAAGGTCTACAAGCCCTTTAATTCCAATGATACATTGCGTTTCACAACAGCGGGCTCTTTTATCAGTCAGACCAGGGCAAAAAGCAGCCTGGACAATGTGTATGTTGTTCCCGATCCCTATGTGGTGACAGCCAGTTGGGAAAAACCGCTGTTTTATGCCAGTGGCAGGGGCGAACGCCGGGTTGATTTTGTCAATCTGCCGCAGGAGTGTACGATTCGGATTTTTACCATGAGTGGAAGGCGGGTGCGAACCCTGCATCATTCCGCCAGGTTGACGGATGATGGAACCGAATCGTGGGATTTATTAACCGATGATGGTCTGACGGTCGCCTTTGGGGTGTATATCTTCCATGTGGAAGCGCCCGGGATTGGTTCCAAGATTGGAAAATTTGCCATTATTAAATAAGCGATGTTCTCTTTATTTGGAGTAAAATATGCCAGTTTTTAAATGTATCCGGAAAGTTGTCTTTCTTTTTGTCATATCTGGTTTATCAACGGCTCTGGTGGCGCAGGTTACAGAAGATGAATATTTTGAGAGTGTTTATAAAGAAGATGTCAAGAAACGGGGCACTTCGGCGGCACCCTTTCTTGAGATCGGTGTCGGTGCCAAAGCCCAGGCGATGGGTGGCGCTTTTACGGCGATTGCGAATGACGCCAGCGCCCTGTATTGGAATCCGGCTGGCATCACTCAGATTCAGGCGATTTCCGCTTCGGTCATTTACACAGAATGGCTGGCGAATACCCGGCATGAGTATTTTGGCGCCGTTATGCCGTTAGGAGGACGGTTCGCCTGGGGTCTGAACGCCACAATGCTTGATTATGTTGATGAACAGCCGGTGCGGACGATTGATCAGCCGGAAGGTACCGGCGAATACTGGACGGCTTCCGATCTGGCGTTGGCAACCTCTTTTGCCGTGAAACTTACCGATCGCTTTTCCTTTGGCATGAGTGCCAAATATATCCGCATGCAGATCTGGAACGAAACCGCCAGCGCCGGTGCGCTTGATTTTGGCGTCTTGTATAAATCACAGTTAAAAGGATTGACCTTGGGAACAAGTATTTCCAATTTTGGAACCACCATGAAACTGGACGGTCGCGACCTGGTTCGGGCGTATGATGCCGATGAGCAGCATTATTCGAATGATCAGCTTAACGTTCTTTATAAAATGGAGAGCTATCCCCTGCCGCTTTTGTTCCGTTTTGGTATCGCCTATAGTATTACAAGACCTAAAAACCAGTTGATCCTGACTTGCGACCTGAATCATCCATCCAACGATATTGAGAGCATCAACGTGGGCTTGGAGTACTGCCTGCTGAATATTTTTTATTTACGGACCGGCTACCAATCGCTATTTGATGATGACAGTGAAAACGGTTTGACGTACGGTTTCGGGCTGGAAACGCCGCTGAAAAATTCCTTTGGTTTGGCGTTTAGTTACTCTTTTGCCGAGTGGGGATTGCTGGAGAATGTCCAGCGTTTCTCAATTGATTTGAAATTGTAATCAAGGAGAAAGTTTTTAATAAAACAAACAAATACAACACGAATTAACAGAAGGAGAGTATGATGAAAGTATGGAAAATTGTTACTCTGTTTTTCATGACGTTTATCGTTTTAAGCCCGGTGATCGTTATGGCTCAATGGGGCACCTGTCTGCATTTTACCCAGACAGAGCATGATAAGGTAACGGTCTATGATACGCCCAATTTGTGGCCCGGTGTCCTGAACGCCGGGACGGTGGAGCTATGGTTTAAACCGGATACGATATTCAAGAGCGACACCCACGGTCCGGATTATACCTATATTTTCTGTAAAAATATTTCCGGAAACTGGGTCGGTGACATGGGTCTGCACTGGATTCGGGGCGAAGGGGATCTGGCTTGCTTTATCCAGAGCGGTGATGCCGCCAATTATCCCACTCAGACAGTCAGGTCAGATAATGATGTATTTGAAGCCCGCTGGTACCATGTCGCCTTTGTCTGGGACACCGCCGATTCAATGCGGCTGTTTATTGACGGCAAAATGCAGGTTGACATCGAGCCTGATCCGAATTCAGTCGGCGAATACTGTTATGGTGTCGCAAACGGAACGCAGCTGATCAATATCGGAACCGGTGCGCAGGATTTGTGGTATCAGCGCTATGAAACCTTCCCTGGTTGTATTGATGAGGTCCGGGTTTCAGGGGTAGCCCGTTATACTGAGGATTTTGAAGTGCCCGATGAACCGCTGGAGGCGGATGCGTATACAGTCGCCCTCTGGCATTTTGATGAAGGCGCGGGTAATATTGCCGAGGATGCCAGCGGGTATGGCTTTACCGGAACGCTGGGTGATCCCGATTCGGCGCTTGGGGTGGCGACTCCGGAATGGGTCGAGGTTATTCGTGATGCCAAGGTTCTGATCAATGAGGTGCTGGCAGACCCCCATGATGATGTCTCTTTTGGTGATGCCAATGGCGACGGCATCCGCAACGCTCTGGAGGATGAGTTTGTCGAGCTGGTCTGCGTGGCGCCCAAACCGGTGGATATGACCGGCTGGAAAGTAGGTGACGACGATGCGCTGAATTTTCAATTTCCTGATGGATATATGCTTCAGCCCAATGAATTTGTGGTTATTTTCGGTGGCGGTGACGTCAGCGGTATGCCGGGCTACGATACGGACCCCCTGCAGACGAAAGTCTTTTCCGCCGGAGGCAGTATCGGTGACGGACTTGATGAAACCGGTGACTATGTTGTCATTCAATCGGCGAATGGGCTGGATAACACCTATCTGGCGTTTGGCAGCGCAGCGAGCGCCGGTGACCCGTCAGGCAGTGCGGTAAGCGGCTTAGCGTGGGAATTTGCTCAGAGTACTGCCGCCAATGCCGCCAACGGCAATTCCATTACGCGTAGCCCGGATGCCGGACAGGATACGGATGATCCCTTTACCGAACATTTGAATGTCAGTTCCAGCTATTTTTCACCGGGTAAAACCCTGGAAGGTTTTGCAACATTAGCCTATACATTGACAATTAATGTATCGCCAGCCAGCGCCGGAACCGTGGAACTGGACGAAGAGAGCGCCGCCAAAACAGAGTTCGGATACGGTGATCTGGTAACGCTGACCGCCCATGCCAATGGGCTGTACATATTGGATAAATGGTCCGGCGATGAGAACTCGATCGTGAATCCGGTGACTATCTCCATGAAAAGTTCTAAAGTCATTACGGCGGAATTTATTGAAGCCTTTCAGCAGCCGGTTACTATATTAATCAATGAAATCAACGCCGATCCGTCGAACGATCCGATTTTGGGTGACGCCAACGGCGACGGTGTGCGTCATCCCCTACAGGATGAATTCGTGGAATTGGTGAATGTCAGTAATGAAACCGTAGATTTAAGCGGCTGGATGGTGGGTGACGACGAGCGGATCAGTTTTACCTTTAAAGACGGTGTAACAATTGGCCCGGGTGAGTTTGTGACCATATTCGGTGGTGGTAATATCACCGGAGTACCGGGTTTTAATGTCAATCCGCTGAAAAGCCGGGTATTCGTTTCTGACATTAAAGATACGCTGGGGAACGGACTCGCCAACGCCGGTGAGACGGTGATTGTCATCTCTGCCGATTCCTCTTATGCGATGTATTGCAACTACGGCAGCCGTTACGGACAGGGACCACCGGTCAAGGGTTTTAATTCCGGCATCTATTACAATATGCGCATGGAAACGGCGACGCCGGGAGACCAGGATCAATCAATGACCCGCTACCCCGACGGCAGTATTGATGTACTGGATAACTTTGTTCTGCATACCGAAGTAAATAAGGACAAGGAATCTTCGCCGAATCTGACTGTTGACGGACAGCAAAGCATCACCGTTAATGCAATCACCGGCGAAAATGCGGAATTGCCGAAGTCATTTAAACTCTACAGTAATTTCCCCAACCCCTTTAATCCGACCACGACAATCCGGTTTGCGACACCCAAACAAACGCTGGTCAATCTGGCTGTCTATAATATGCTAGGGCAGAAAATTGCCGAACTGGTAAATAAGGAGTGCGCCGCCGGAATGTATGAAGTGCAATGGAATGGTAAGAATACCGCCGGTGAACCGGTTCCTACCGGCATTTATCTCTATAGTATTCAGGCGGACGGCTTCCGACGGACACATAAAATGATACTGATGAAATAGTGTTTAGGTGAAAAAGGCAATGGGCGGCTCTCCGGTCCCCCATTGTGATTTTTTTACTGAACCTTGAAAGGATGGATTGGTGAAAAATAATAGATTGAGGTATGGATTCCGCAAATCCGATAAAAATGAGCCAGAGATGCGAGGCTATTTTAAGATTTCATGGTTGGGACTGCTGCTGGTTTTCAGCGCCTCCTGTGCCCGAATTGACAACAGCGTAATTACCGCCCACCGGGGAGCCTCGGGCACGGCACCGGAAAATACCATTATTGCGATTAAAAAAGCAATCGAGCTGGGCGCCGGTTTTTCGGAAATTGACGTTCAGGAGACCTCCGACGGTGAAATCATTTTGCTCCATGACAAGACGTTGGAACGGACCGGCGGCGTCGTCTGGAATATCTGGGAAACACCTTATGACTCGTTGAAAAAGATTGAGGTGGGCTCCTGGTTTGCGCCGGAATATGCCGGTGAACCGGTGCCCCGGCTGGCGGATGTCATGGACGCCGTAAAGGGAAAAATCAAACTGAACATTGAGCTAAAAATCAACGGTCACGAAAAAGCGCTGGTGGAAAAAGTGGTTGCTCTGATCCATGAAAAAAACTTTCAATCGGAGTGTATTATTACTAGTTTCGATCTAAACTCTGTGAAAAAGGTTCGTCAACTGGATAACAATCTCAAAGTCGGATTGATTTTCAGTAAATATCCGGAAAATATAGACGTATTTTCTCTGAATGTGGACCTGCTGAGCGTGAAATATACGCTGGTGGACGAAGAATTTATGCGGAAAGCCCGGGAACATGGCAAAGAGATTCATGTCTGGACTATCAACGAACCGGAGATGATGAAGCAGCTTCTTGATCTGGGGGCCACGAGTATTATTACCAATTATCCGGGGAAATTAAGGGCGTTACTTTAAAGGTAATTGGAGATTATTAATGCAACGTCACTTATTCAGATGTCTTTCTGTCCTGGTGTTTTTTAGCGGACAACTTCTTTCCGGAATTGAATTACCGGCTGTTTTCGGGGATAATATGGTCTTGCAACAAAGAAGTCGGGTTGCGATTTGGGGTTGGGCGGCGCCGGGTGAAAGCGTGAAAATTAAAGGTAGCTGGGGCTGGCGAACCGTTTCGGCGCGGGCAGATAGCGAGGGAAAGTGGATGCTGCGCTTAAAAACTCCTCAAGCCGGAGGTCCCTATACATTGACGGTATCTGCAGATACGACAATTGTGTTCCGGGATGTCCTGATTGGCGAGGTCTGGTTCTGCGCCGGGCAGTCGAACATGGACATGTGGATGACCAGAGGCGCCGGAAAAGCGGGTGTGCTTAATTATGAGGAGGAAATTGCCAAAGCGCACTATCCGGAAATTCGTCTGTTTCATGTCGGGCAGGAATTAGCCGGTTCACCCCGGGAGAATTGTAATGGTTCATGGTGTCAATGTAGTCCCGAAAGCGTCGCCAGATTCAGTGCTGTGGCGTACTACTATGGGTTGGAATTGTATCAGGAATTGGGCGTGCCGATCGGGTTGATTCAGAGTTCCTGGGGCGGCTCGCCGGCTCAGGCGTGGACCAGTCGGGAGGCTCTGGAAAGCCATCCGGATTTTCGATATTACCTAAATAAACTGGAAGAAATTCTCAAATGCGAAAAAAATAAAGAGCGGCTAAAGCGGGAGTATGAGGAAGACCTCAACCGTTGGATTCTGGAATCCTATTCCCTGGATAAAAAAATCTGGCGGAGCTGGATTTCAGCCGAGCTGGACGACAGCGACTGGCAAACAATGAATTTACCGGGCAGCTGGGAGAGCGCCGGTCTGCCGGATTTTGACGGGACAGTCTGGTTCCGGAAGCATTTTACGGTTCCTGAGGATTTTCTTGGTAAAGAACTGCTCTTCGATCTCGGTCCAGTGGATGATATGGATCGCACGTTCATTAACGGGAAACGAGTTGGCGAAGTACAGGAGCGGGGTAAATATAAAGTATCACGTGAGTATCCCATTCCAGCCGACTTGCTAAAACCCGGCGATAATGTGGTTTCCATTCGGGTGACGGATTATGAGGGTAGCGGCGGAATCTATGGTGATAGCGATCATCTGCGCATTGTCACAGCAGAAAATCAAAGAGTGGTTGCGGATCTCTCCGGCGAGTGGCTGTATAAAATCGCCTACGATCTTAAAGATCATCGTCCGATTCCGGAAATTCCGGGCAAGATGACAAAAACCACGCCGACGGCGCTTTTCAACGGCATGGTGGCGCCGTTGATTCCATTTACGCTAAAAGGGGTAATCTGGTACCAGGGCGAGAGTAACCGATCTGAAGCCTATGCGTATCGGGAACTGTTTCTGCTGATGGTTACCGATTGGCGGGAACGCTGGCAACTGGGCAATTTTCCGTTTTACTACGTTCAGATAGCGCCCTTTGGTTATAAGAGTGAACATCCGATAGCTGCGGAACTGCGAGAGTCCCAATTCGTCTGTCTGAAAACAATTCCTAACTCCGGTATGGTTGTAACGATGGATATCGGTGATGTCAATGATATTCATCCCCGCGATAAAAAGACAGTCGGACAACGATTATCACTCTGGGCATTGGCAAAGACATACCATAGAAAAGGCGTCCTCTATTCCGGTCCCTTATTTAAGAAGATGGTCGTCGAAGATAATAAGGTACGAATACACTTTGACTTTGCTGATGATGGTTTAATAATAAAAGGTGATGAGCTGTCACACGTTACAATTGCAGGTCCTGATCGTGTTTTTCAGCCGGCAAAGGCAAAAATTGAAGGTAATACGATTCTTGTATGGAACAAGAATATAAAAAATCCGGTTGCTGTTCGTTTTGGCTGGAGTAATACGGCAGAGCTGAATCTGTACAATTCCGCCGGTCTGCCGGCAGCGCCCTTTCGCACCGATGATTTTCCGGTTTCCACCCAGAGAAAATAGAAAGCAGATCACTATCCGATGGTATTTCGCGACAAATCTTTTCAGTTAACGGTTATTTTTTCCCTCATCCTTGGGAGTATATCATTACCAGCTACGCCCATTTTCAGCTACCATACCGGAATGGATTCCACCGATGGGATTATATATAGTGCGGTGGAGAT
>DSAS01000129.1 GCA_011046365.1 Fidelibacterota bacterium | reverse complement strand
TGGGTCAGTGAAGTTCGGCAAGATACGCTTTATCAATCATTATGGATAAATGGACAAATCAGTTCGCAAAACAGGGACTACCTGCTATCCGGCACGGGATTTGTCATTTTGCGGTCTCCTTTTCAGCTGGGTGGCGCACCGAGTTCAGACAGTGTAGGACAGGCTTTTTCCGGAGAAATCCATGCGGCTACCCTTACGAATGTTTTGTCGCAATATGAATTGTCCGCTTATCTGCCCTTTGACGGCAGCCGGTTTTCCGGGATTCCCTACTATTGGGATTACGACCATTGGAAAAGCTATACTATTTCACCGACACCCGTTAGCGCGGCGATATTTGTGCCCTATGTTCATGATGATTTTATTCCTCAGGGGCTGACCAACTCCTTTGAGGACCCGGATTTCAGCGGTGATGGAATGCTTTTTATTTCCATGTATAACAAGACAATTAATAATGTCATTGGTCTGAGACGCTCGATTATTGTGGAAATTGATCCCGGAAACAACTTTGCGGTGCGGCGCTGTTTTCGGCTGCGGGGGCAGCTGCAATACAGCCACAACGGCGGGATTGCCTTTAAGAAAAACCGTATCTATATAGCCGGTTCGGGTTATATTGAAGCTTACCAAATTCCTGCCTGCGAAGGCGAAGAAAGAGCAAAGTATCAGGACCTGTATCCATTGTCATCCGGCTTATATGATGTGGAGGGTTCGACCTCCTTTACCACCTTTTTTAATGATACTCTCTGGGTTGGCGATTTTCGGGAAGAGGGTCAAAGCAATCCCTATTTGCGGGGCTATCCTATGGATGTGAACGGCGCCGTAACCGGTACGCCAAAATATTACCGCCTGCCGCTGCAAACTCAGGGCTGTACCTGGGCAGTACACGCTGGCAGAACATATCTGTTTACCTCGATCAGTTCGGGTGGCACAAACAACAGTCTGCTGCATCGCTTTAATCGGAATGAGCTATCCGCCTATGCGGTCCCGGAGCCGGATAAAACCTTTGAATTTCCGTCCGGAGCCGAGGATATCAGTTTTGACAGAGATGGCGATCTGTGGTGCGTTTCGGAATCGGGTGCGAAATATTATCAGCTGCGGGCTTCTAACCCGTGGCGCCAGTTTTTTCCTTTTATCTACGAAACAGAAAATTCTGTATTGTTCGGCGATATTGATACGACATTGAATTTAGACTCTCAAAAAAACCAACTAGCGTCGGATTTTTCAATTTACAACTATCCGAATCCGTTTAATCAGCAGACGGTGATTGCGTATTCAATCACAGAGAATTCTGTCATTGATATCGTGCTCTACGATATTTGTGGCAAGGAGCTGATCCGGTTGGTAGATGGGGAATTGAAACCCGCCGGCAGCTATCGCTTCGTCTGGAATGCACCGAGTTTACCGACAGGGGTCTATTTCATTCGGGCATCAGATGATCACGGTCGGCAGGCTGTCCGGAAATTGGTTTTCTTAAAGTAAGGCATCGCCAGAATGAATTATGTGAAAAAAATTAAATATATCGGACTGATTTGGTGCGGGTTTACTTTTTGCAGCCTGGCGGTTGCCGAAGTCATCTGGCAGGATAATTTTTATTCCGCAAATCTCGATGACTGGACAGTCGTTGATTTTGTCCCAAATCAAAAATCCGACTGGCATATCTATGATGGTTATCTGGTCCATACATCCAACATTGGTGGGAAAAAACGGCTGGGGTCCCATATTGTCGCCGGCAATCCGGAGTGGCGCGACTATACCATAAGGACGGAACTGGTGTCCACCGATGATGATTATCTCGGAATCCTGTTTCGCTATCGGAATCAAAGGAACTATTACCGTTTTTTTGTTTCGGGACAAAACGGGCAGATTTTTCTAAAAAAGCGGTTAGACGGTAAGGTCAAGCGGCTGGGCTTTATGGAAAAAGCGCTGGATTATTGTAAAATGACAATGACCGCCGCCGTTCATCGGGATACTCTGCGGGTCTACCTCAATGACCGGAAGTACTTTACTGTAATTGACTCCAGTCATCCCACTGGCAAGGTGGGATTGATGACCTGCTATAACGAAGGGGCATATTTTGACAATATTGTCGTAGCGGAATTCTGCAAACCGCAAAAGGTAATCCGTGAACCGCAGCTGGATTTCTGGTGCGGACCCTACCTCCAGAACGTACTTGGCGACAGCGCGACAATTATGTGGCAGACGACATTGCCGGCTAACTCGATCGTGGAATACGGTCTGCGGAAACGATCGGCTGAACGCATCGAAGTTGCAGGACGTCGTAAAATCCATGAAATCTGTTTGCGGAATTTAGAGAAAAACAGCCTTTATTATTACCGGGTTATCTCAGACGGTCTGGAAAGCGACTGGTTCTCTTTGCGGACTTACGATCCGGACAGGAAAACATTCCGATTTGCGCTGTACAGCGACAGTCAGAATAATTTTATGGTGCACCACAAAATCGCCTCTGCAATCGAGAAACATAATCCCGAATTCATCGTCCATGCCGGCGATCTGGCGCATGGCGGGCGACGGGCGGACTGGGCAACGGAATTTTTTCATCCGGCGGACGACCTGTTGAGTAAAGTCTCGGTTTATGTTGCCCGCGGCAATCACGCCTATGGTTCGCCGCACTTTGCCAATTATTTTTCCTTTCCGGACAAGCGGCATGAAACCTATTACAGCATTCAGGTTGGAAATGCCTATTTTATTTTTCTGGATAATGCCAAAGCCGCTTTTCCCGACAAGGATTATTACATTGATGTGGATGAAGACAGCCCGCAGTATCAATGGCTGGTGGAACAGCTGAGCTCCGACGCGGCGCAGCGCGCCAAATGGCTGTTCGTGGTGACGCATGTGCCCTGCTATTCGGAGTTTGCGGGTGAGAAATTTGCGGAAAATATTAACGTGCAGAAATATGTACCGCTGTACCGGCGTTATCAGGTGGATGCGGTTTTTTCCGGGCATATTCATGCCTATGAGCGGGGCGAGTCGGAAGGCGTTCACTATGTTATCTGTGGCGGCGCCGGAGGCACACTGGATAAGGCGAGAGAGATGGATATCCCGGAGATAGCGGTGTCCCAGGCAGGTCATCACTACTGTATTGTCGAGATAGATGTTGCCCGTTTGTCATTTAAACAGTACGGAATTGATGGTCGGTTGCGGGACAGTTTTGAGATAGAAAAAAGTGGGGTTGCAGAATAAAAAGAAATGAATATTAATACTTTGAATAAGGGGGCAATCGGATTCATTCGGCTTGAATAAGCCGGAAAAAGGCGCAGAAAGGCAATTTTTTTATTGACTCTGATGGAAATATTTTTTAAGGTATAGTGGAATTAATATTATTGAATAAATATTCAGATGCAAATTAAAATTCCAACCCCGCACAAAATGTCTGGTCCCAGACAGGGGCACAATGGATGAATGAAAGGAGGTGGCAAAACACACTTTGAGAAAGGCGTTGAAAATTTTCAATAAAAAAAAGGAGAACCTATGAGAAAGTGTACTTTAATACTAAGCACAGCATTGCTAATGCTCGGATTGACTATAAGTCTATCAGCTGCCACAGCTCTGACTGACAGCATTGTTATCAATGAATTTACATGGAATTCGTGGTCAAGTGATAATGAGTGGATTGAGTTGTATAATGTATCGAATAGCACAATTGATATTGCTAATTGGTTTTTTACTCATGACACTGATCCGGACACCCTGTTTATTTCGGATACGGCGGCAACCCAGATCGCTCCGGGTGGATTTTTTACAATATTTGTATATGCCGATGGTGTTTCAAAGGGTATTCCACTGCATTTTATCCCTGACCTAAATGCTGCCTACGACTATTCTTCATCAGCGAAAATCCATGTTTGGAATTTGACCAACACTAATGGGAACAAAATCAAATTATTTACGGCTGACAGTTCTCTGGTTGACAGTATTGACTATCGGGATATCAATAGCTATCCATCACCGGTTAGGTGGGGAATAGGAACGACCTGTGAGTTAATTGATCCCTCAGTTGATCGTTGCAATCCGGCAAACTGGCAGTCCAGTTATTTCGACGGCGGCACACCGGGGGCACCTAATCTCTTTGAAAAACCAGATCTGCCAAAAATTCTGATTACCGAATTAATGTATAATAGTCCCGGACCGGATTATGAATTTGTTGAATTGTATAACGCCGGTGAAGATACGGTTGATATTTTGGGATGGTGGATCATGGACGACGCAGTTCATACAAAAGCCCCGATCCCGGATACCTGCGATACAAAATTGGGTCCCGGTGAATTTTTCACAATTCTGAATGCCAGAGGTTCGGATCCCGGTTTCACACCAGATTTTGATATTAGTAACATAGCCAGTAAAATCGGATTCGACAATTCTAAAGATAATTGTATGTTGTATAATGCCGGTGATTCACTAATTACTTTTATGCATTATGATGTTGGAGATCCTGGGCAGGAATTCGAACACGCAAGTGCGGCAAATGGCTCCGGTCCATCTTTGGAACTGGTTGATATCAATGGTATTAATTGGGATCCGCTGAACTGGCAGGCTAGTCTGTACGCCGGCGGTTCGCCCGGTGCGCTGAATGCCACTCCCGCAACACTGGTTTCGGCTGAAGTTGTCGGTACCAACAAAGTTGATCTAACCTATTCAGAACCGGTAGATTCAACCCAGGCAGTAACGAAAACCAATTACAAGGTTGATCATGGCGTTGGTAATCCGGATACGGTCGTGTGGTTGAGCGATGTCATGGTGGAACTGACCGTGTCGGAAATCAAGTGGGATACCACCTACGCTCTGGCGGTCTGGAACGTAACTGATCTTGAAAGCGGGACCCCGATTCCAGACAGTACGGTAATCACCTATGGTCGTTATAAACCCGACGCCGAACCGCCGGTTGTTGTGGCGGCTAACGCGATGACGGATTCAACGGTAGTCGTCGAGTTTAACGAAGAGGTAGATTCCACTTCGGCGGTAACGCTGACCAACTACAGCATCGATAATTCGGTCGGGAATCCGGAGGGTGCAACCTGGTTTGGTAATAAGGTTGAGCTGGCATTAGCCACAAAATTAACCCTGGAGGCTACTTACAACATTACGGTCAACGGGATTACTGATTTGTATGAAAATACAATGGCAACCGCTGCCGTTGTGGAGTTTATTCTGAAAGATTACAGAGGCAAGATCGTTATCAGTGAATTTGTCTGGAATTCGGAATTTTATGATAATGAATGGTTTGAGCTCTGTAATAATTCCACCGATACCATTGATATTCTGGGATGGTCCTTTAGAGATGAACCTGCTTCACATCAATTACTGATTATTCCGGACACTTGTGATACCAAACTGGCTCCTGGTGAGTTCTTTACGATCTATATTTATGGTGAAGGTGAAGAAAAAGGGTGGCCACTGCATTTTAAACCGGATTTGAACCGTGCGATTGATTACACCGACACGACCCGTAATCATATTTGGAACCTGAATAATTCGGGTGGTGATATTCTCTATATGTGGGATGAAGCCGGTCGGCTTGTTGAGAAAATTAGTTACTGGCCTGTCGAAACCTTCAACTTGCAGCACAAATGGGGTGTCGGTGTGACAATGGAGCGGATTGATCTCGATGGTCCTTGCGATGATCCATCCAACTGGATGGCGAGCTGGTATTACGGCGGATCTCCCGGTGCACCCAACCGGCTAGAAAGACCGGTCTATCCTAAAATCGTTATCAATGAAGTTATGTATAACAGTGCCGATGGTAATACCGAGTTTGTTGAGTTGAAAAACCTGGACGAAGTGGCAGTCGATATCAGCGGCTGGTTTCTGCGTCGTGACAATCCAACCCTTCCTATTATCCCGTTTACCGAGGGGTCTGTACTGCAACCGGGCGATTTTTATGTCGTCCTGATTGATTCTCTCGGTGGGCAGGATCTGGGATTTGTACCGGATATGAATTACACCAACATTTCCAAGATCAACTATTCCAATACCAAAGACAATGTAATTCTGTTCAATAATGACGAACTTATGGTAACGTATATGCATTATGATAACGGTGTTAGTAGTTTTAAGGAATTTACGCACGCTACAGATGCCGGTGGTTTCGGAAAATCGCTGGAATACTGGGATTACCGGAAAGAAAACTGGGACCCCCTCGCCTGGGCAGCCAGTCAGGATTCCGGCGGTACACCCGGCAGAGAGAACTTCATCCCCGATGTGGTTCCGCCGGTGGTGGATTCAGCCCTGGCAATCAGCGATACGACAGTGCGGGTTTACTTCAACGAAGAGCTGAACTATACGACAGCCGTCAATAAGAATAACTACACCATTGACAACGGTATTGGTAATCCGCTCTACAACCTTCTGGAAACCGGTAACATGACGGTCGTTCTGTACCTGAATCCCGCCAATCCGCTGGTTGAAGGGACAAGCTATACGGTCACCGTTACCGGTGTCACCGATGTTTCCGGAAATGCCATCGAAGACATGAATACAGCGACCTTTGTCGGTCCGCCTGCGGTAGGCAT
Organism: Fidelibacterota bacterium; assembly: GCA_011046365.1. Lineage (GTDB taxonomy): Bacteria > Fidelibacterota > UBA2242 > UBA2242 > UBA2242 > B118-G9. The sequence continues at coordinate 2,513 of DSAS01000129.1, read as the reverse complement.
TGATGGTAAAGATGCTCTACCCAAGGTCTTCGCGCTGCATAAGAACTACCCGAACCCATTTAATCCGGTCACGACGATCAATTACGATCTTCCCAAAGATGCGAATGTTCGCATCGTGATCTATGATTTAATGGGACGGGAAGTGCGCACGCTGGTGAACCGGCATCAGAAAGCGGGCTACCAGACGCTGCAATGGAATGCTTTGGACAATCACGGTCTGCCGGTCAGTTCCGGTTTCTATTTCTATGTAATGGATGCCGGCAACTTTCACAAGACCGAGAAGATGTTGTTGCTGAAGTAGTGTGTCAAAGTGGAAAACTGAAAAAGGCTGCCTTTCACCGGGCAGCCTTTTTTTCTCATAATGAAAGCGGCTGTTGGAAGTAATGTTTGCGAATATTTTCATTGACTTTTAGCCAGATTTTCTGCAAACTTAATTAGAATTATTATTTGCGAATATTTATTCTTATTTTAAATTTGCTTGGATGCTCCAATTTTTTCTAATTTTCAAATGTCAATTAAAGGATACCCTGATGAAGAAACTGTTTGCAGGAAGTCTGATGGCTTTAATGACCATGGGATGTTCAGAGAGCGAGCGGAAACCGATTGATTTTTATAATCATTTGAATGTCTTGCCGATCCAGGCTCACCGCGGCGGTGGGCTGGCTCTCCCCGAAAACACGCTGGAAACCTTTGAAACCACCTGGTCAAACCGGATGATTCCTGAAGCCGATATCCGGACGACCAGCGATGATGTCATTGTCTGTATGCATGACGACACCATTGGGCGGGTGGCTCCGAATGCTCCGGCACATTTAAAGCGGCTGAAGTTTGAAGAGCTGGATTTACAGACGGTCAAGTCGCTGGATGTGGGACGCTATAGAGGAAAACCCGGTCAGCGGATTCCCACCCTGGAAGAGGTGTTTGCCGTAATGCAGGGACATCCCGAAAAGCTGCTTTATCTGGATTACAAACACATTAATCTGGACAGACTGGCGACACTGGTGAAAAAATATGATCTGGAAAAACAGATTATCTTTACGACAAAACACTACGATCTGATTCTGGAGTGGAAAAAGCGGATCCCGGAATCACCGACTATGATCTGGATTGGGGGCTCGCTGGCGCATAAAAAAGAGACTTATGCCGCGCTGAAGGAGGCTGATTTTGAGGGCTTAACAACACTCCAGATCCATGTCAAACTACAGGACAACGGACAATTTACCCCCGATGCGGATTATCTCGATGCCTGTTTGCAAGAGTTGACGAAACACGATGTCTTGTTTCAGGTATTGCCCTGGCGAATTAGTAATTTAGAGGTATTTATAAAATTGCTGGACATCGGTATCCGCTCCTTTGCCACCGATTTCCCCGATATGACAGCTACAGTCTATAATGAGTATTTAAAGAGCTTGTAAAAGAGAGTGTAAGGGAATGAAATCCTACGAAATGGAGACTTCGCAGCGGATACAGGATGCGCTGCAAATCGTTGATGCGAGTAAAATTGTCGAAATCGGTAGCGGTGTTCTCGGCAAGACGGCGGAAATATTTCGACACTGCTTTGGTGAACGACCCGCGGTTATTATTGCAGATATCAACACCTATCCAGCTGCCGGTAAAAGAGTTGAAACAGTTATTAAAAATGCGGGTATCCCGCTGCTGGAAACGTTTATTTTCAGAGAAGCTGATTTGTATGCGGAGATGCAGCATGTTGACCATTTGGTGGAGCTGCTCTCGAAAGTAAATGCTATTGCCATTGCGGTGGGGTCCGGTACCATCAACGATCTGGTCAAGTTAAGTTCCTACCGCTGTGGTCGCCAGTATCTGGCGGTTGTGACTGCCGGATCGGTGGATGGGTACAGCGCTTACGGTGCATCAATTTCGGAGAACAGTTTCAAACAGACCTTTTATTGTCCGGCGCCGCAGGCGGTAATCGTGGATTTAGATGTCATTGCCGCCGCCCCACGCTTCATGAATGCCTGGGGATACGCCGATCTGGTGGCAAAAATCCCAGCCGGTGCCGACTGGCTAATTGCCGATGCGCTGGAAATTGAACCGATTGATGAAATTGCCTGGAATTTCGTGCAACGCCCATTGCGGAAATTAATCGCCGATCCTGCCGGTATCAGGAATGGCGATCAGCAGGCACTCTGTTTCCTGATTGAGGGATTGCTCATGAGTGGTCTGGCGATGCAGCAGGCGAAATCTTCACGACCGGCTTCGGGCGCCGAACATCAGTTCAGTCACCTTTGGGACAACCAGCATCACGTCCACAACGGTAAAGCACCATCCCATGGTTTCAAAGTGGCGGTGGGATCGATGGCGTCCATTGCGCTCTATGAGGCGATGTTTGCAATTCTGGGTGACGCTCCATCAGCGAAACTCCGGGATGTGACCGGCTACTGGGTTGATTTTACCGACATTGAACGAGAAATAAAGCAGGTTTTTCCCAATACGAAAGAATCGGTTCAGATCATTGAGCAGAGCCGGGAAAAGTATGTCGCTCACAGAGAGTT
>DSAS01000065.1 GCA_011046365.1 Fidelibacterota bacterium | reverse complement strand
CTTAGCGAGAGTCTTTGCGCCTCTGCGGTAAAGAGAAGAATAAACCGTAAAGCCCGCCAAGAATGCGCCAAGAGCGCAAGTAAATATGAGATAATCAAATGATGCCTGGAATTGAAAAAATACTTTGCGAACTTAGCGAGAGTCTTTGCGCCTCTGCGGTCAAGGGAAGAGTAAACCGCAAAGCCCGCCAAGCATGCGCCAAGAGCGCAAGTAAATATGAGATAATCAAATGATGCCTGGAATTGAAAAAATACTTTGCGAACTTAGCGAGAGTTTTTGTGTCTCTGCGGTAAAATAAGAAAGGACACCATCATGAAAAATGGTCAATTAATTATGACCCAAAATCTGGTCAAGGATTATCCGGTGGGGCGAGGCTTTTTTCGGGCACTGGAGGACATCAATCTGACCATCGGCAAAGGTGAATTCACCGGGCTTGTCGGTCCCAGCGGCTCCGGGAAGACGACTCTGCTGAACATTGTCGGTTCCCTGGATGTGCCCACCAAGGGTGAAGCACGAGTTCTGGGTCAGTCAATTGCTGCTCTCAATCCCCGGCAGTCAGCCCAGCTGCGCAACCGGCATCTGGGATTCATTTTCCAGACCTACAATCTCCTGCCGGTATACAATGTCTTTGAAAATGTCGAACTGCCGCTGCTTTTATTAAAAATGGAAAAGGATAAGCGACACGAACTGGTGGATCGGGCGCTGGAATGGGTCGGCTTGCAGGACAAGCGCAAATCCCGACCGGCGCAGCTTTCCGGCGGCGAATGCCAGCGTGTCTCCATCGCCCGCGCCATGGTTAAATCGCCCGAGATTGTTCTGGCGGATGAACCGACCGCCAATCTGGATGCGGAAAATTCCCACAACATTTTGCAGACCATGGAGAAATTGAATCGGGATTTGAAAACCACCTTTATATTCGCCACTCACGATGATAAGGTCATTCAGTATCTGCACCGCAAGATTACGCTGCTAGACGGCAAAGTGGCGAACGACGAACAGATCGTCAAAGAATAACCGGTTCGAAGAACTTCTTTGAGGGAGGATATATGTTAGCAATAAAATTAGCATGGCGAAATTTGATCGGTGCCCGGTTACGGACATTCCTGAATGTCTTTGTACTGTCGCTGGCATTTGTAGTCATCATCTGGTTCAAGGGTGTTCTGAACGGCTGGAATGATCAAGCTAGGCGGGACACTATCGCCTGGCAAATCGGTGGCGGTCAGTACTGGCAGGAAAATTATGACCCCTATGATCCCTTTACCATTGACGACAGTCATGCGCCGCTGCCCGAGCCGGCTCAGGAAGCCGTTCGCAAAGGGCTGCTGACGCCGCTGCTGATCAGTCAGGGCAATATATATCCGCATGGTCGGATTCAGAGCATTACTCTTCGGGGCGTTGATCCGCATCAAACCATTATCGAGTTACCAACGCATTATCTGAAAAGTGAGGATGGCGAAATCCCGGCAATCATCGGTAAGCGTGCCGCCGATAATGGCAAGTTGAACGTGGGTGATTATGTAATCATCCGCTGGCGGGATGTCAATGGCACCTTTGATGCGGACGAGGTGAAGATTGTCCATATATTCAAGACCGATGTACAGGCGATGGATGCAGGAATTGTCTGGATACCGCTGGAAAGGCACCGCGAAATGGTGCGAATGCCCAACGAAGCCACCATTCTGATCACTGCTCCGGAAAGCGGCTTTATCGGGGAAATCCCGGGCTGGGAATTCAAGAACCACGACTTTCTGATGTCGGAAATTCAGGAAATGATCAAAACCAAATCCATTGCCGGCTACCTCTATTTTATTATCCTCATGTCGCTGGCAATGCTGGCGATTTTCGATACGCAGGTGCTTTCCATTTTCAGACGGCAGAAGGAGATCGGTACCCATATTGCTCTCGGCATGACCCAGCGTCAGGTTATTGCACTTTTCACGGTGGAGGGCGCCATGCATGCGGTTTTGGCAGCAATCCTGGCAGCCCTTTACGGCTTTCCGCTTCTGGCATTGCAGGCGAAAGTCGGCTGGTCTATGCCAGCTGGTACGGATGATTTCGGGCTGACACTGGCGGAGACGATCTATCCAAAATATTCGCTGGGATTGGTTGTGGGCACCACTCTCATAGTGCTGATTACCACTACCATCGTGAGCTATCTGCCGGCACGCCGCATTGCGAAAATGGAACCCACCGAAGCCATCAGGGGGAAAATCCAATGATTACATTTATTATAAAAGGACTTCTCCGGGACCGTCATCGCAGTCTCTTTCCGGTCATCATGGTCACCATCGGCGTCTTTATTACCATCCTGTTCCAATCCTTTATGAATGGCGTCCTGACGGATATGGTGGACTCTATCGCCAGGTTTTCCAGCGGACATGTAAAAATCATGAGCCGTGCTTACCGCGAAAACGAAGATCAGTTACCCAATGACCTGGCGTTGACCGGCGTTGATGACCTTATAAGGGACTTAAAAAAAGAATATCCCGATATGACCTGGGTCGAACGGATCAAATTTGGCGGTTTGCTGGACATTCCTGATGAAAACGGTGAAACCCGCGCCCAAGGAACCGTCGCCGGAATGGGGGTGGATTTGTTGAGCCCGGGCACCACCGAAATCAGCACTCTCAACATTGAAAATGCCGTCGTATCCGGGCGGATGCCCGTTGAACCCGGTGAAATTCTGATCAGCGACGAAATGGCATCAAGGCTGGAGATTGCGCTGGGTGATGCAGCCACTCTGCTCAGCTCCAGTATGTACGGCAGCATGGCGATTTATAATTTCAAAGTTGTCGGCACCGTTAAATTCGGGATACCCATGATGGACCGCGGTGCCATGATTGCCGATATTCGCGGTGTTCAGGAGGCTTTGAACATGGAAGATGCCGCCGGCGAAATTCTGGGCTATCTGCCGCACGGCGCCTATAATGATGAAGTCGCTGCCGGGATTGTAGCAAATTTTAACGCCAGATATGCCGATAATGACAGCGAATTTGCCCCGGTTATGGGCACGCTTAAAGAGCTGAGCAATCTCAGCGATTATCTGGATTTAGCCAATAATATGTCGAGTATGATTGCGCTTATTTTTGTCATTATCATGTCTGTTGTGTTATGGAACGCCGGTCTGCTGGGCGGGCTGCGGCGCTATGGCGAAGTGGGTGTCCGGCTGGCGATTGGCGAACCCAAGGGGCATATCTACCGTTCGCTGCTGGCTGAGTCTATTGTAATCGGGTTGGCGGGTTTCGTGATCGGCACCGTTATCGGACTGGCGGCTGCCTATTGGCTGCAAACCAAGGGACTCGATATCAGCGGCGCCATGAAAAATGTCAATATGATGATCCCACTGGTATTCCGGACGAAAATCACTCCCGCCACTTACTATATCGGACTATTTCCCGGTTTAATCGCCACGGTGCTGGGAACCGCTCTTGCCGGAATCGGGATTTACAAACGCCAGACAGCCTCACTATTCAAGGAGTTGGAAGCATGAAAAGCGCACCTTTTTATATCATATTCTGTATATCAATTTTAGTACAAGCCCAGCCGCCCAGCGGCGATGAGATTTTAAAGAAAATAGATCAGAATCAGGTATATGACCAGGCAATCAGTACTGCAACAATGATCGTCCACAGTCGCACCGGCGACCGCATGATCCGTTCTAAAGCCTGGTCTAAGGGTAATGATAAAGCCTTTGTGGAATACCTCTCACCACCCCGTGAAAAAGGCAAAAAGATGCTTAAAGTGGGTGACGATCTCTGGATTTACACGCCTGAACCCAACGACCGGATCATCACGATTTCCGGTCACCTGCTGAAGCAGTCGGTGATGGGATCAGACATGTCCTATGAAGATTTGATGGAAAGCGATGAGCTGCGTGCTAATTACGACGCCAAGGTGTTGAGCCGGGAAATGTATAATGAGCGCGACTGCTGGGTGCTGGAATTAACAGCCACCAACAGTGATGTCGCCTATCATTCCCGCAAAATCTGGGTGGACGCCGAGCGCTGGCTGTCGCTCAAAGAAGAACGTTTTGCCCGAAGCGGACGCCTGCTGAAAAAAACCGAGATTCTGGAAGTTTTTCAGCAGGACGGGCGCTGGCTGCCCCGGCGGATAACCTTCAAGGACATGCTCTCCCGTGGTGGCGGGACCGAGTATATTCTTGAATCCATTGATTTTAATGTAGACATTCCGGACTACCAATTCACCAAAGCGGCTTTACGAAAATAGTCAATGCTTTTTCCAATCAGTAAAAGAAAAAGACCGGCTCTCATAGCAAGCCGGTCTTTTATATAACCGCGCATTAATTGCGGAAAGGTGTCAATTCATCACAAAGTTCAGATTGACGACATTCTCTTCGGCGTCAATGGCAATATTCTGGTAGACCGTATCCGCCATGAGATCATAGCTGGCTGCCGAGACCGCATAGTTTCCGGCTAACAGAATCAATTTGTAATTCCCGTCCGTGTTTGTCAACGTGGTGACCGAATCGCCGTTGGATACGGCATAGATGGAAACATCCTGCAGTCCGTTTCCGACAGAATCCACCACGGTCCCGGAAATCGTTCCCGAGAGAACACTTTTAAACACCCGGAAGGTCGGTTGGAGAATGTAGCGCTCCTGAATCGGATGTTTATTAATTGAACGTTCCGCATCAAAGTCCAGGTAAATTTCGATGATCTCATCGGCATTAATGAAAAATCCCAGATTCAGCTTTACACCTGACTCGCTGCCGCTAGGTACCTGTAAATCGTGGGCGACACCATCCACAACAATCGAGGAACCGTCACCTAACAAAAGTCGTAACTGCGAATATTGTCCCATACCGAGCTGCGAATGAATCAGCGTCGCCATTTCGCCATTGACCAGTTCCAGAAAATCAATCGTGGTGTCGGCTTCACTCAAGACGATCCATTGCGCCGAGGTATCGCTGGCGCTGCCGGCAACGGCTTTGTGCACACTGACCGCGACTATATGCAGATAGATATGTTCGACATTACCCTGAAAGGGAGCATCAAACGCCTTGATGACAATCTCACCGGTAGCGGCTTCGTCGTCGGAATCGCTATCGCAACTTAAGAAAACAATGCCCGTAATCATTGCCAACAATAACAGAATCTTTTTCATCTTTTATCCTCCTTTTTTGATTTCACCATTTTGGAATAAAATGGGTAGGAGAGAGCCTTATCTGCAAGACTCTCTCCTCATCCTGGGTAGGGGGGGATTTAACCAGGAATCTTTTTTTACCAAACAATATTGCGGCTTTACCGGATACAAAACCATTGCTATATGCCGGGTTTTTTTATTTCAAACAACATATCTATGTGTTACAATTTATATGCCGACACCCTGAATAAATCGCCTAAACCGGCAGTTGCCGGTCCAACAGCCTGAAACGCGTGACACCAAACACAGAAACAGCCCGGATTATTTTTCTATAGAAATCAATTACCAATTTAAGTAATCAAAAAGTGGTTGATATGCCCCGATTTTTTATATGAAAAGAACCAACTGGTCAAGTGATCTGGCTTATTAAATAGGGTTCTGCTATGATAGAAATTTTGAAAGCCAACAATTTACTGAAAATACCAGAACCATTGACCTGTTTGTCTACAGATTTTTCTGCAATGCCGTCCGGGCAGCTGAATACCCAACCTCAAGCAGGTCATCCACCTGGGAAATTTCAACCAGATTGAATTGTGAGAGATTCGGTTGAATAAGAATATCCGCCTTTTCCGTCTGGTGCTTGGTAGCGGATTGGATCATGATATCGAACGTTCTCAGCAGCACTTCCACGATGTTTTCCGGTTTTTGACCGCGGGGTTGACGTTTACCGTTCAGATCAACCGCGATAATAAAATCAGCGCCCATCTCCTTTAAGGGGGTGATGGGAACATTTTCCACCAGCCCGCCGTCAACCAGCAACCGGTCATCCGTTTCGACGGGAATAAAAACGCCCGGGATACAGGTACTTGCCATCACCGCCGTCGCCAGATTGCCTTCCCGGAGCACCACCTTTTCCCCGCTGGTAATATCGGTAGTCACAGCGGCAAAGGGAATCGTCGCATCGTCAAGGCTGACATCACCGATTTTTTCTCTGATCAGTTCGCCCATTTTCTGATTTGATAGCAAGCCGAGTTTCGGAATAGATATTCCGGAAATGTCGAGCCAGTTCAAATCTTTGGCGATTGCTTCGATTTCCACCCAGTTGTTGCCAAAGGCGTAAAAAGCACCGACGAAAGCCCCGATACTGGTGCCGGCAATATAGCGGATGTCAACTTCTTTCTCCTCGAGCGCTTTCAAAACGCCGATATGAGCGGCGCCCAGCACAGCGCCGCCGCCCAGAGCCAATCCGACGGAGCCCTTGCGGGCTTTTTTAAACAATCCCATCGGTCGCTAAATCTTGAATTGGGACAGCGATTTTTTTAGCGAATCGCCCAGGATTTTCCAGCTCTTCTCGAAACCCTCTTTCAACTCTTCCCAGGCATCTTCACCGGCTTCCCGGATTTTATTGAGTTGCTGCCGGACATCTTCCTGCTGAGCTTTCAGTGCCTGAATCTGCTGTTTATAATCGGCTTTCGCTGATTCCCCTTTGGCTTCCAGTATCCGGATTTCTGCGTCCAGCTCTTTCAGTTTCGCCGCCATTTTTTCGATATACGCTGTTCGTTCACTCATCACGTTCCTCCTCTTTTATTTAATCGTTCTATTCAGCCCGGTCTCAAACGCACCGACCCTGAACCGTGCTCCTGTCAGAATTGCACCTGCAACAGGAAAGACAGTCCATATCGGGCAGCGCTCTTTTCCGGGAAATAGGCATCCGCATTCAACTGACAGCTGGTAACACTGGTAAAATTGTGATTCAGACCCAACGTCGCCTGATTGTCCCAATAATCCTGCTCCCGGGCACTCCAGGACTGCCAGCGACCAAGCAACATGGTACCGGCAAACAACCGGTATCCGATGGTCAGGTAATAGCCGCTGATGAACTCTTTGCGATCAGAAAAATCTGTCGTTTCAAGACTCCCTGCCAGGTATTCGGCTGCCAGTAGCAGAGGCTCAGCCTCCAACCGCACGTCGCCGCCCAATATCGTCCGGCTGCCGCGCAGTACGGGACCTGCATTGCCGGTCTGCACGCCGGGGGAATTGCCGTATGATCCCTGCACCGCTATCTGCAAGTCCTCAAAAGTATACTGAAGTCTGCCGATTCCGTAGAGCTCGTTGTTATTGTTCGACGACAATTTATTCCCGTTGAAAATCCCGGAAAAGTAATAGAGCCCTCCGAGGTCGCCCTCAAACGACACCCCGATCTCCCGGGATTGAACCAGCAGACCGGTGATATGCGTGCGGTCAATGAAGTCCGTCGAACCGGGATCGGGAATAAAGTCCAGGGTCTGCTTCGGCTTCATGGCTCCGGTGGTAATGCGCAAGGCATCGCTAAAGCGGTAACCAATATAGGCATCCAGCAGGTTCGGCTCCTTGACCAGATTGAAAAACAGCCGGTAGTAAAACCCGCCATCCAGATTCCCGCGAAAACTCAGCCGGGCGTTGGCAGCCTCAAAGGTCCGCCCGCCCTGGAAATTGTCATCTGCCAGCGAGTAACGGAACCCCGACTGCACCAGCGCATTGACCGTAAATGCCTCCTGCTGAACGGCAGAACGGATCTGCTGCGCAAGCGGCTCTTCGTCGGTAGCGGCATAGGTTAAAACTATCAGGTGGGCAGCAATAATCCCCAAGTAAAAATGTTTCATAAATCTCCTTTTTGAAATAGAAGTATCTTAATGATGTTACCCTATCACCGGTATCCAGCGATAGGGTCCTGTGGTCAAAATCTGATGCTGGCGATCGTGCTGGATGCGCACCGTTCCTGAAAAAAAGCGGTTCTCAATCAGAGCGTATGACCCTAAAAGATTTAATTGCTTTGAGTGACTCATTTCGGGACCTCCCGACTGCTCCTTTGCTTAAATTTATTAAATCTCGGACAAAGGTGGAAATAATCTTCCAGCCGAACCTGACGGAAATCAGAAACCTTGAAATTTATTCGGGATGTGGATAAATTTATTTCCGTGTAATTATGATTACTTTGCTGGAACTCAGGGATAAACTATTGGAGTATATCAACGGCGTAGAACTGCAGATGCAGCTGCTGTTTTCTTCGCTTCAGCTCAAGGAATCCGGTGCAGAAGACTGGAACGATCAAATTGCGCTGGAAACCAACCTGAAATTGTGTGATGAAGTGGAGGCGCTGATCCCTTTTACTGATTATATACACCTGGACTTTATAAACTGGCTGGAGTCGGTCACCGGGAAGATAGACTCATCGCTGTCCGAATTGCCCTATTTCAAGGAGCTACTTCGTCATATAGACCAGGCGATTGAATACGGCTTTGGTGATAAAACATTCGAAAAGTTACCAATTGATTAAAAGGACCCACGCTTCCAGTGTCATATTCTAAATTATGTCTCAGTGTATTGATTGTTATAATTCTTCTCCTTGAGGGATGTTCTATGCAAAAGAAAACCGCGATCACGATTGTAAAAAATGCGGCTGAAACGCAAGAGGGTTATATTCCGGTTACCGGCGGCAAGGTCTGGTATAAAATTGCTGGCAAGAACCAGACCGGCATTCCGCTTCTGATTGTCCACGGCGGTCCCGGTGTTTCCCACGACTATCTCGAACCGCTTGGGGTGCTTGGCGATGAACGTCCGGTCATTTTTTATGATCAGCTGGGCTGTGGCAAATCCGACCGACCGGCAGATAAAAATCTGTGGACTATCGCGCATTTCGTGGAGGAGCTCCATCAGGTCCGTCAGGCGCTGGAATTAAAAAAGTGCTATATTTTGGGGCAGTCCTGGGGTGCGGCGCTGGCGGTGGATTATTTGCTGAGAAAACACCCGAAAGGCGTGGAGAGTCTCATTCTCTCCGGTCCCCTGCTCAGTGCCTCCCGCTGGATCGCAGACCAGAACGCCTATATCCGCGAACTCCCAAAATCAACCCGGGAAACCATCCTGAAATCTGAACAGACCGGTGCGTACAGCTCTCCTCAATACCAGG
>DSAS01000038.1 GCA_011046365.1 Fidelibacterota bacterium | reverse complement strand
GCGGGAATTGTACAACATCTATCCGGGTAAAAATATCCAGCAGGACATTGACGACGGATTGTCATCCGCATTGGCAATGATCGCAAGAGCCGGATACCGGGCGAGTTTTGCAAGGGGGGATTCACCCTTGAAGGACAATGAAAAAGTGAAAATTGAAAACGAAAAATTATTAGTGAAATAAGAGGCTAAGAATAATATGTCGGAATTAGCAGTAAACGATTGGGTCAAGCAGGTCATCAAAACGGATGAAATTGACAAGTATCTCATTGATGGTAAGGATTTTATCGATGAGGAGGTTATCAAAAACGAACTGTCGGTGCACCGGAATCCGGATAAGCAGCAGGTTCGTGATATCATTGCGAAATCCCTCCGAATCGAACGTCTGGAGCCGTGGGAAACGGCGACGTTGTTGAATGTAGAGGAGCCGGATATCTGGGAAGAGATGTATGCGGCGGGGCTGGCGGTCAAGCGCAAAGTCTATGACAACCGGATCGTCTTTTTTGCACCGCTTTATTGCAGCAATCTCTGTGTGAACAACTGTGCCTATTGCGGTTTTCGCTATGAAAACAAAGACGAAAAGCGCCGGATTCTCTCAATGGATGAGGTGCGGCAGGAGACAGAAGCGGTGATTTCTGAAGGGCATAAGCGCATGATTGTTGTCTATGGAGAACATCCCCGTTCCGACGCCGACTATATTGCCCGCACGATTGAAACCATTTACGGCGTCAGGAAGAAAGCCCGCCGCGGTTTCGGTGATATTCGTCGCGTGAATATAAACGCAGCGCCGATGTCCATTGCCGACTTGAAGAAACTCTGGAATGTGGGTATCGGCACTTATCAGGTGTTTCAGGAGACTTATCACAAACCGACCTATGCGGGGCTTCATCCGGCGAACACCATCAAAGGCAACTATCGCTGGCGTCTGTACGCTTTGCATCGGGCGATGGAAGCAGGGATTGACGATCTGGCGATCGGTGCGCTGTTCGGGCTTTACAATTGGCGTTTCGAAGTAATGGGGCTGCTGTACCACGCCATTGATCTGGAACGGCAATTCGGAATCGGTCCGCATACGATCTCCTTTCCCCGTATGACGCCGGCGTCAGGCTCTTTTGTAAGCACCCATTCGAAATATCTTGTAAATGACGAGGATTTTAAAAAACTGGTTACCGTCTTGCGGCTGTCGGTACCCTATACCGGCTTGATTATCACCGCCCGGGAACGCCCCGAGTTACGCCGGGCGGTTATCAGGGTCGGCTGCACCCAGACCGATGCCTCCACTAAAATCGGCATTGGCGGCTACACCGCAGCGCTAAAGAAGCTCAGTTATTTGGAGCAATCAGATCAGGAGATTGATAAACAGCAGTTTACCCTGGGTGATACCCGCCATCTGGATGATGTGGTGCGGGAACTGGCGGAGATGGGCATGATCACGTCGTTCTGTACCGCCGGATACCGCTGCGGGCGCACCGGTGACAAGATCATGGGGTTATTGAAAAGCTGTACCGAAGGAAAATTCTGTAAGCTGAATGCGGTGCTGACATTCCGCGAATATCTGGATGATTACGCCTCTCCGGAAACGAAAGCGATTGGTGAAAACCTGATCGATCAGGAATTGGCCCAAATTCGCGAGATTCCGTTTTTCAGACAGGGAACCCTGCTGGAGACTTTTGAAAAAATGTATCAGGACACTCTGAAAGGCAAACGGGATGTTTATATATAGTCGTGAGTTGTGAGATGCAGGCCTGTGTTGATAAAGTTAAATCGATTATTAATGACCGCTCTTTGTTGCTTGTGGATAAGTTGACTAAAATTTCGGAAGTCTTATCCGAGCACCTGAATGCCCGAATCTATTTCTGTGGGATCAGAGGTAAACGCTGGTCCTTTGTGGCGGGCAGCGGCGATGTCTTATCCGGTTCACACCGGATTCGGCTATCTGAGACCTGGGGACTTATTTCCGACCGAGAACTTAAGCAGGATCAATTCATTCGGCTTATTATCAGCATGATCAGAGAGATGCTAACGGACTGATAGTCAGCGAGATAGAATTGTTAATTGTACCATAACGATAAAATATTGAAAGTGTTCAGGATTACACTGACAGGAAAAGTGAAGCGGAAAAAAGAAAGCAGGAGAATATGTTCAAAACACCCAGGGGACTGCGGCTGCATATCGGTATTTTCGGGCGCCGAAATGTCGGTAAATCTTCGCTGATTAATGCCCTGACCCGGCAGAAGGTCTCTATCGTGTCGGATGTGGCGGGCACGACCACCGATCCCGTCGAAAAACCGATGGAGCTGTTACCGATTGGTCCGGTGGTTTTTATTGATACTGCTGGTGTTGATGACGACAGCTTTTTGGGTGCCATGCGTACGGCGCGCACAAGAAAGATATTCGACCGCACCGACCTGGCGATTATCGTCACTACCGGAGAGGGATGGGGGACTTTTGAAGAGGAATTGCTGAAAGAATTTGACAATCGCGCAATTCCGTTTATTGTTGTGTTTAATAAAAGTGATCAGGAAACTCCGGATTCCAATGTGATAAAAAAAATAAAAGGCAAAAATATTCTTACTGTCTGCACGGATGCGACGGATTCGATGGGGTTATTCGATCTGCGGGAGGCAATTATTCAGAAAACGCCGCCGGATATTATTAATGCACCGAAAATTATTAGTGATCTGATCAAACCGGGTGAGCTGGTGGTGCTGGTGGTACCCATTGACAAAGAGGCGCCGAAAGGGCGGCTGATTCTGCCTCAGGTTCAGACGATACGAGAAATTCTGGACAGCAACGCCTATTGCATTGTAGTCAAAGAGAATGAATTGCCGACGGCGTTGCAGGGATTGAAGACCAAACCGGCGATTGTCGTTACTGATTCACAGGCTTTTTTGAAGGTCGCCGCCGACACGCCGAAAGACGTACCGATGACCTCGTTTTCGATTTTATTTGCCCGGGTAAAAGGCAATTTGAACGAATTGGTGCTTGGTGCCATGACGATTGACAAACTGAAATCCGGCGATCGGGTTTTAATTGCCGAAGCCTGCACTCATCATCCGGTTACCGATGATATTGGTACGGTGAAAATTCCCCGCTGGCTGACGCAATACGTGGGTGGCGAGCTGCAATTCGGGCATGCGCAGGGGCATGATTATCCCGACGATCTGGAGAGGTACCGGCTGATTATTCATTGCGGTTCATGTATGTTCAACCGTCGGGAGATGCTTTCACGGATGATGCATGCGAAGCGGGCGGGTGTACCGATCACTAATTACGGTCTCACGATTGCCTACACACTGGGTATCTTTGAGCGGGCTCTCGAACCTTTTCCGTTGATTTTAGAGATGTATCGGCGGGCAAAAAAAAGGGACTCTCTTGCGAAAGCCCCTCAGATGAATCTTGATTAAATCGCTCAGTTGCTTTTATTCTTCCGATTCCTCGATCGTGGCGTCCTTGGAATATTTGATGACCTCTTCCACGTGCCTGATACACTCCTCTTTTGAATCAAAGCTGATTCCCGACACGCCGACGATTTCCTGATCGTTGGTTTTCAAACGCCAGCGCCACTGATCGGCTTTATCAAGATATAACTGCAAAATAGACATGACTGATTGCTCCTAACGTTTTTTAAAACTCTTAATGGCTTGCATATCTTCGAGGTCAATTTTGCCCTGATATTTAGCCAGGATTGACGGATCATACAGCTGGGCGACCCAGAGATAATATTTGGCGTCCTCTTTCCCCAGTTTTTTATAGATCAAATAGGCGTGTAGATAACCGTCGGCAACCTTGAGCCGGTCGTTTTTACTGAGTTTCTGATAGGTGCCTTCCAAAGCCGGAATCAGCAATTCGATGCCCAGCCGTAAAATATCCGGATTGCGTATCTTGGATGTATTGGCGTTGTAAATATAGGGCCAGAGAAAGGCGTCGGAGTAGTAGTCATCCGCCAGGTCCCAGAGTCGGTCACCTTTGACGACGGTGTGATAGATATCCATTGGCGTCGGTTCGGGGGATTTTTCAAGCTCCGGGGATTTTACTTCGGTTTCCAACTCCGTTGCTTCGGATTCTTCTTCAACAAACGGTTCTGGTTCGGCGGGTGGGGAAGGTGGAACCGGTTCGGGCTGAACCTGTTCTGATATGTCGGAAATAATTTGCAGGTCTTGCGGTTCGGGTTTGGATTTATCCCGTAAGGAAAGCAGAATGATCAGGATAATGATGATTGCCACGGAGCCAATGGATGTGATCAGTGCCCAGTTTGGGCGTTTCAATTTTTCAGGCTCAGCCGTAAACGAGGATTCCCGAATCAGCGGCGGAACATTATCGGGCTGTTCGGGCAGTTTCTCTTCGATAATATCCTCGACCTCTTTGGCCTCTTCGGGCTCCTCTTCAATTTCTGGTTCTTCTTCGGGTTCTGGCTTAGAGTCAAGGTCCGATTCCGATTCTTCTAGCGGTTCTTCAACAGGTTCCGGTGCTTCCCGGTGAACAATAAAATCCTCTTCGGTTTCATAAATCCGCACCTCGGAAATTTCCGACAGTTCTTTGGCGGTATTGAGGTCTGCAAGGCATTCATCTTTGGTATCGAAGCCTTCGCCGGAGACGGCAATGATATTGCCTTCGTCATTCCTGAGGCGCCAGCGCCACTGACCACCCTTATCCGTATAATATTGGAATACTGCCATTGTCCCTCCTGTTTTATCATGTATACATTGTGTAATAAAATAAATGAAAATTCAGTAAAAACCAAATAAAAAATTGGTAATTTATCATGCAATATCAATAAGATAAGAGTATTGCTTTAGAATTTAATTTAACTGCCAGGAAAAATTTTCGCACCGGGGATTTTTTCCTAAAACCATTATCGGTCTATTGCCTCTAATTTTAAAAAAGAGGAATGAATATGAAGAAAAATGTGTTTTTATTACTGTTTAGTCTGATGATTTTATTTCCGCTTTCGGCGGGCATCGCCGGTGAGTCATGGTACAATTTTCAGATAACACCTGGGATTCTATCTATACTGGCATTGATGGTTACATCAAGAATGCTTATGATAATTGAAATCCTACCCCTTCATTTATTTTATTAGTAGGAGATGCCAACTCATTACCGACTCATTATATTTATGGCGATGTCTTTAGCAGCGGCATTCGCTGCCGTGCAATATCTGGACAACACTCCAACCCGGGTGAAAGAGCCGCTTTTAGGCTGGGCGAGCATGGCAGTCCTCTGCAGGACCAGGACTCCTTCAAATATAAAATCAAGGTTGCCCTGGCAAATCCCGAACAGAAATAAACATAACAGTTCTGGGCATTTAACATACCACCAGAGCTTTTCATACCTTCACAGTTAATATCTCCGAATTCGCTGAACATAAATTATCATTATTTTTAATGCAAATAACGGCAGGTATTTATGCAACAAGTCGTAAGATATTGTCGATAAAGTAAACCCATAATGAAACTATATTTATAATTCAGATAGATGTCCCGAAAATTTTTCTTGACATTACCCCCCCTTCGTATATATTATTTTAGAAGCGGGATAGGTTTTCAATGAATAAAGGATTCGTAGTTAGGTCATTTGAGTTGTTCTCCCCGACCAGACGGAATGGACGGGGACGTGACCCTCGGGCGGATATTGCGTTGCAAAGATAGGTCTGTTAAATGAGAAGGCTCGGAATGTATTAACAGGTTTTATTGGAAGTATTCCGATGAAGAATGTTAGAACAACAATTATTGTATCTGTGATAGTTGTAATTATTATTGCGGCTAATTCACTTCCCGCTGAAGAAGGATTCACCCTGCTGGCAACCATGAGCGGCGACTCGGTGGGCGATGAATTCTGTATCGTTGCCAATGTTGGCGACGTTAACGGTGACGGCTACCCGGATGTTTTAGTGGGAGCGCCGGGCGGCGAATATGCCAAACTCTACTTCGGCGGCGCTCCCTTCGATACGATTCCGGATTTGATATTCAGAGATGAAAAGGAGCACACCCGTTTCGGCTGTAGCGTTGCCGGAGGTGGTGACGTCAACGGCGATGGTTACCCCGATATTGTGATCGGCGCCTCTAGTACGTGGATAGGGCTATCATTTCCAAAATTTTGTATATGGGGCGCCGGTGCCGCCTATGTCTATTTCGGCGGTCCGGATATGGATACGATTCCCGACCTCGAACTGGTTGTTGGTAACTGGGAAGAACAGACCGGCTGGTACTACGGGTTTGGACTGCCGGTTGTCATTGCCGGTGACATGAATGGCGATGGCTACGATGATATAGTCATAGGCGCTGCGAATGATGATTATGATGCTCACGGCAGAGTCTATATCTACTTCGGTGGTCCGGATATAAACGCGGAGTATGACATACTGCTGGAAGGGGAGGATCACTTTGATAATTTTGGAGCTTCGATTGCAAATGTCGGAGACATAAATCGGGACGGATTTGATGATGTGCTTATTGGTGCGCCGCAAATTCACACGGAAAATCCCGGCAAAGCATATCTCGTTTACGGCGGCAATGAGATTAGTCTCACAGGGGCCACAGTATTTACTGGTGATTCATCACTGCATAGCTACTATGGCAGAGTGGTAGCGGGGCTTGGCGATGTAAATGGTGATGATTACCCGGATGTGGGTGTTATGGCGTTGGATTATATACGGATTTTTTTAGGTTGCGGAGATATTAATTTAGTTCCTGGGATAACACTATTTCCTGTTAGGGATTTCTGGTATATTGGAGCATTAGGTGACTTGAACAAAGATGGATATGATGATATAGGGGTTGTATCAGAATATTTTGAAATATTTTTAGGCAAAACAATAATTGATACAATACCTGACATTTCTTTTGAACTCTGGTATTCAACAATTTGTGGATTAGGTGATATTAATAATGATTCATATCTTGATATCGGATTGGGAAGATCTGGTGGATGGGATCCAATTGGGAAAGTCTATATTTATTCCTATGGAAAGCCGGATAAAATCAAGGAAGGCTCAAGTTTTCTAAAGGATTTTCATTTGTATCAGAACTATCCCAATCCATTCAACACTAATACCTGTTTAGCGTATACTTTACCATCCGCAGGTGATGTAACAATCACTATTTATAATCTTCTGGGAAAGAAAATAAGGACATTAGTTTCAGGGTATCAGCCATCCGGTTATCATTCAGCAATCTGGGATGGAAAAGATGATAATGGTCAAGCCGTCGCAAGCGGAATCTATCTCTATCAGATGCTATCAACCTCAAATAATTTCGAACAATCGCCGATCAGAAAAATGGTGTTATTGAAATAAAGAGAAAAATGGAAAGATATTTAGAAAGGAGGAGAGCCATGTTTGTTCAAAAAGGATAACCCCCGCATGAAAACTGCGGATCATGCGAGGGTCGGCTGTGTTTCATTTATATGTGAGCATACCGGAAACACGGTCGTTAACGTAAGCATTTATCAGTAAATATCAAAGCATCTCAACTCATTTAAGAGAGAGGAAAGTCATGAGTTATTTAAAAAGTCAATCCAAGAAAGGCACTACGCCTATTACGATTATTTTTGTCTCTTTGCTTATATTCGGCTCTGCTGGTATCACTTATTCACAACTGAGTCATACGGTTACATTTGACCGAGGCGATTTGCAAATCGAGATAGAATCAGCCAGAGACGGAAACAGCTATGCAAAAATCAACCTGCCATCGTTGCGAAAAACCTTTGACGCCGGTATGCCGGATTTACCGGTGAAATACGTCAAACTCATTATTCCTTCGGATCAGGATGTTGCAAAAATCAGTATCGAAAAAGCATCATCGGCAAAGATGACTATCTCACAACCGCTGTTTCCTGCGCAACCCGACGTCCCTATCTCTATTGACACCGAACCCGAATTCATAAAACCGGACCCGTCAGTTTATAAGGTTAATCAATTTTATCCATCGGATATCGTTCAACTGGTTCATTCCGGTTATTTTGACGGGAGCAACCATATCGTAACGCTGGCGGTTTATCCCATTCAGTATAATCCCCAAACAGGAGAAATTGAGTTTTATAATTCCATTGATTTTACACTGACCATGCAGAGTAGCGAAAAGCAGCCGATAAGGGCTAAAAACCGGAGCGAGAAGAGTCAGAAGATATATGATACCATCCTTAAGAAGATAGTGGATAATCCGGGTGATATTTCCGCGGAGGTTACTATAAAATGAATAAGTTGACATTTCCATGAAGAGGAGGGCGCAATGAGTAAGTATTTTAAAATAACCGCATTATTTATGTTGATTACTGTTTTCATAAGTTGTGATCTGTTCAAAAATATTCTTGACGGTGATAATGGAAACGATGCTGATTCTATCATTGTTCAGGGTGACATAACACAAAATACTACTTGGACCTTAGCTGGCAGCCCATACATTGTAACCAACACAGTCACCGTGACTGAAGGGGTGAAGCTTACTATTGAACCGGGAGTAATAGTTAAATTTGATTATGCTACGAAACTGATTGTCAACGGTAGCTTAGATGCTCAAGGGACGGAAAATAATAAGATAATATTTACCGAAAATGTGGAACATACAGGGGTTGGAAATTGGTGTGGGGTAGAGTTCACTGATAGCTGCACGGATTCGAATTGTATTATACGATACTGTGTAATAGAGTATTGTGATCCTGGTTGTTTAAAGATTCATGATTGCTCTCCAACAATTGCTCACAATATAATGAGACATATATATAGCCGAGCCGAATGTGGTTGTACGGTTATTGGTTGCCGTGGTGAAGTCCTTTCAAAGATAGAATGTAATGTGTTTTCAGACTTTGAAGGGGCAGCATTATTTTGTCATTTTCCTGCAAATCCTAAGTTGATTGAGAATGATATAATGGCTGTAGAGGGTTGGAATGGGACTTCTTACACAATTGTAGGAGGCGGATTTTTAGATGGGAATTACCTTGAGTGCGGTGGTGTTGTAGATACAACCCTAGGCAATCCCGTGGATGAAATAGGAGATGGTATCTGCAATACCACGTCAGTAGCCCCCGCTCCCCAATTTCGGGGCGTCGATGGCGTCACCAACCCCAAATCAACGCCAAACTATTGAACATT
>DSAS01000017.1 GCA_011046365.1 Fidelibacterota bacterium | reverse complement strand
TGCGGAAAATCGCCGCAAAGGCTAAAGATCAGTCGGTCCAGGGGGTCGGCGGAGACTTTACCTATGAGGACCTCGGTGGTGGTTCCATGGAAGAAAACTACAGCTTCAAAATCCTGAATGCCGATGCTAAAAGCTGGACACTTGAGGGCATTCCACACAAAGAATCGTCCTATTCCAAAGTCATTGTGACCGTCTTAAAAGAAAATTATCAGACCCCCAAAATCGAATTCTACACCGCTGAAGATGGTCATAAAAAGGACCTGTTTGCCGAAGAGTATCAAACTATCTCCGGGCGTCTGATGCCGACCCGCATGACTATGTTGAACCTGGTTAAACAGAGTAAAACCGTCGTCATTATTCATGAAGCTGAATACAACGTGCCCGTTGACGAAAAATATTTCAATCCCATGCGGTTTTACAAATAATATAGAATTGGAGAGTCAGCGACAATGAAAAAAGCAATATTAAAGGGATTGGTCGGGCTGTTGGCAGGTTTTGGGCTTGTTTTCGCTCAGGAAAGCGATTTTCCCGATGTGGGCTGGGAATCCGGCGCCAGCGGGAGTGAGGGTACCGCATTTACCACTTACGAAGAAACTTTCAGTCTCTACGGCTACCTGATAGATTATATTCAGTCCAGCCTGGATTACAAAAGTGAAACATTCTCCAAGCCCAGCTTCGGCAATGCAATACTCCTGCGTCTGAAAGGGGACTGGCGCCCGGAAAGCAAACTACGCTTTCATATGGAGTTTTCCTACCTTTCAAATGTTGGCAATCAGAATCCCTATACTTTATATGAAAAGATCGGGATCGCCGGGTTTTCACAGAGTGATTTTACGCTGGAAGATTTTAATCAGCGCATGTTTTTTGATCATGTCTGGGGAATGGTCAATCTGGGTAATTTTGACCTGCAGTTCGGCAAATTTCCCATTGCCTGGGGCACCGGCTACGTTTTTAATCCCATGGCGCGGGTCGCTTTTCCACCCTTTCTCGATATGGTCACCGAAGATACACCCGGCACCATGGCGATCCTGCCCAGCTATGCACTCTCCCATCGTCTCTCTCTCGAAGCCTACCTCGCTTTCCAGGATAAAACCCAGAAAAAAACCGCCTATCACGAGGACAGCGATGCCGTCAATCTGCCTTACGGCATCAAACTGAATACCATCGTCGGTTCCTTCGACCTGTCGTTCAGCTGGATTAAAGAAGTGCTCTTTAATGATCTGGATTACCGCCCGCTGGACGACATTCTCACCGCCGCCGGGATGGATTACATTCAGGGCTTGGTCGCCAATCAGACCATGCTCGATCTTCTGGAAGCAGGCGATACTACCGCAGTTCTGGACATGTTCAAGCAGGGCGCGCTGGCGGAGCTGACCGCCGGGCTGCCGGCGCATCCCTACTATAAACGCAGCTATTTTGCCGGCTTTGATTTCGCCGGTGCCGTGGGAAATTTCGGAGTCTACGGCGAATTCGCCTGCCGGATTCCCCGGAATGAAGCCGATAACGGATTTACTCTGAAAAATTACAGTCTCGCCGATAATCTGGAAATGTGTACCGGCTTCGATTATATAATTCCTAATATCGAAGTGGAGACCCGCTTTGAATACTATTATCAGGGCTTCGGCGCCAAGAGCAAAACCGACTACAATTTTCTGACTATTTTAGCCGGCGAGCGCCTGGTCAATGCCCGCAATTACTCTTTTCTCTTTCTGGATAAAACAATTCGCAACGCCCACAAATTCAATCTGGCATTATTCAACAATCTGGATGATGGCAGTTATGCGATCCTGCCGGGTTACAACTATGCTCCGTATACCAATTTTGATATCACGCTGGGTGCTTTCATTCTGGGCGGACCACAAGGCTCGGAATTCGACGGACGTTACACCCTTTACGGCGTAAAGGAGCTGGACCTGTTCGAAAATCTCTGGCCCTATATCAGGCTAAAACTGAGTTTTTAATCCGATAATCCCGAGCTGGTCGGTTTTCCTGGGGGCTGGATTCTCTCACTAGAGCAATGTGGTCAGATAAAGAATAAATTTGAGACTGATGAAAATCGAATTCTAATTCGGTTTACACTATTCCATATACACGCCAGTACCGATAAAATATTCAGTGTCTTTTACCGGCTCGACATATCCGAGTTTGCGTTTTTCGCCAGTCTCACCCGGCTTGATCCAGTAATATTCGACAAAACCACCACCATTCTGCGCTGCGGCAGAAAGTGCACGGATGACATACTTGCCGCGGCAATCCTGGTAGTCATTTAAATTCTGTCCGAGTAAATCTTTCTGGGTTGCATGGGCGATATTCACACAATCAAAATCATAAACATAGAAGTAGCCTGAATTATCGTCATAGAAACGCACTGAATCAATGGCGGTTCGAATAAAGTTGATTTGTTCATTCTCGGTATCAATGGTTTTAAGAACTTCGGCTAACATTACCGCATGTGAGCGCACCACCTCAACAGCGATTTTTTTATTCCATTCGAGTGTCTCCGATGCGTTGGTTGGCGACTTTTCACAGCTTGAAAACCGGGTCAGTACGAAGGTTAATCCAATCAGAATAACGAGCAAAATTTGTTTATTAATGTTCAATTTCCTATCCTCTGCATTCGCATTCGTAATGGTTGATTTTGGGGATGGTGTTCAAGATAAGTTTGATGACATTATCCACATTTTTTTTCATGACTGCCACGATCATATCCCAGTTGACCGGTTCTTCTTCTTCGCGCCAGCAATCGTAGTCCGTTGACATGGCAATGCTTTGATAACAGATGCCCAGCTCTCGGGCAAGGATGGCTTCGGGAACAGTGGACATATTGATGACATCCGCTCCTAATAGGCGGAACATGTGGGACTCAGCCTTGGTTGAAAAGCGGGGACCCTCGATGGTGACCACCGTGCCTTTTTCGTGAAAGCGGAGATCTAATGCTCTAGCCGCATCCACCAGCGTGGCACGCAGTTGCTTGCAAAACGGCTCTGCCATGGCGGTATGAACCACTTTGTCCGCGTAAAAGGTGAGACACCTGTGTTTGGTAAAATCAATGAATTGATCGGTAAAAAACAAAATCCTCCGGCAGGATCTCTTCCCTCAAAGAACCCACAGCCGTGATAGCAAGTATATGGGTGCAACCTTCATTCTTCAAGGCATATAGGTTAGCCCGGTTATTGACACCTGTCGGATAGATCGTATGTTCTTTGCCATGCCTAGCTAGTAACACGACATCAACGTCCACAATTTTTCCCGGTTACCAGGTTGGAGGACGGTTCGCCGTAAGGTGTCGTAACTTTTTTTTCCTGGATATTTTTCATCAACTCCGGGTCATCCATGCCAGATCCACTAATAATGCCTATTTTTTTATCCATAATCATCTCCTGTAAATTAGATGCCAATATATAAAATTTCCTTCTCTAGGTCAATATTGTACGATAATTGTCCGGATGTGAAGGGAGGAACGTTGTGAAGTGAGTATGAAGTGAGAGCCACGAAACTTGAAGAACACAGAAAAACACCTCAAATCATGGCAGTATCGACTCTGCGACGCCCACCACAATGCCAATCGGCTTAGAAGAGGGATCAAGTCTGTTAAAACTTTCAGTCTGCGCGAAAATCTTCGCACCCCAGCCAACGAATAACGGTCGTTTCCGCCGGGCTCACAACTGATTGGTAAGCGGATCATCGGAGCTCCTCAACCGTTACCGTACCCACCAGTTCCCGGGCGACAGCGTCCAACTGAGTAAAAAAATTATTCCGGTCAAAAGATTTGCCGATACCAGCAACTCTAGCCAACTCTTTCTGGGTTAGCCCAGCCTGTTGGCGATGAAACCAAATGACATCACCAACATTTTCAACTTTATTCATAATAATTTCCTCTTATAGCAGTAATCTATGCTGTACAACACGATCCGCCAAGCAATTTCTGATGTCAGGTAATAATTGCCGATATATCAGGAAATTATGTAAAGAGGTTTCTTTCTTACTGCGCCTCTTCGTCGGAAGAACACGATTGTTCAGATTTTTTCTCCAGACAATCCATCCCGCAGCTCTCCTTTATCAGACAGGCGTCGCAGATGGATTGCGGCTTTTTAACGGTTTTATAAATGCGCCGGATCAGGAATGTCACACTGACGATCAGCACAATCGCTACAATAATCATCTGCCAGTCCATCATCAGCCTCCAAATCCCAACAAGCCCCCAATTTGATAGACAGTCACTGCCACCACAAAGGCGACCGTCAGAGTATAAACCGCCTGAAATACCGGCCATTTCCAGGAACCCAGCTCTTTTTTCACCATTGCCAGTGTCGCCAGACAGGGAATATAGATCATCACAAACAGCAGCAGCCCCAGCGCCATTAACGGCGAATAGTTCGGATCACGACTCAGTTTTTCCTTAACAAAAAATTCCTTCTGGAGCGATTCATCGGATTCATCACTATCCAGTCCGTACAGAATGCCGGTGGTGGAGATAATAACCTCTTTAGCCGCTACGCCGGCGACCAAGCTGACACCGATTTTCCAGTCAAAGCCAGCCCACTTCAAAACCGGTTCAATGCTTTTGCCCAAACGCCCGCCAAAACTATATTCTATTGGTATAATATTATTGCCCCGGAAGTCCACTCCTTCCGACGGTGGCTTCGGGTAAGACAGGAAAAACCAGACAATCACCGACGCCGCCAAAATGACGGTTCCGGCTTTTTTGATATATTCTGCGGATTTCTCCCACATGTGCAGAATCACACTCTTGACCTGCGGTCGCCGGTAAGGCGGCAACTCCATTACAAAAGGCGTCTGATCGCCGCGAAACAGAGTTTTCTTGAATGCCAGCGCAATACCGAAAGCCATCAGCCAGCCAAACAGCCAGACCCCCCAGAATACGATCGTTGCATGTTCCGGGAAAAAGGCAGCCGCCAGCATCGCGACGACCGGCGCTTTGGCACCGCACATCATCAGCGGCGAGACCATGATCGTGACAATCCTGTCCTTCCGGTTAGCCAGCACACGGGCACTCATGATGCCCGGCACCGCGCAGCCGGTGGATATCATAAACGGAACAAAACTGCGACCGTGCAGCCCGAAAATATGGAAAAATTTATCCATCACAAAAGCCGCCCGCGCCATGTAGCCACTGTCTTCCAAAAAGGAAAGCCCCAGAAAAAGAAACAGCACCAGCGGTAAAAAGGTCAGCACGCCGCCAACACCGTTGATGATTCCGTTGCTGATCAAATCCTGGAAAGCACCCGCCGGCAGAATGACATTGACCTGCACAGACAGATAGGAGAAGAATCTCGAAATCAAATCAGACATTGGATTGCCCAAGGCAAAGGTCAGCTGATAAATCAAAAACATGACGGCAAAGAAAATCGGGATTCCTAAAAAACGGTTCAAGGCAATTCGGTCAATCTTTTCGGTCAAATCAACCCCGTCAGGCTGACCGGTTTGAACAACCGTCTCCTTTAAAGCACCGTGGATATAGGCGTAGCGCTGTTCGCCGATAATAATTTCACTATCCTCCTGAAAATATTTCTCCAGCCGCTGCTGCCATTCCCGGGTCGCCTCCAGCACCATCTGCGGATATTTATGTTCCCGTTTAATTTTCCTGATTGCATCCTGATCTTTTTCCAGTAATTTAATCGCTACCCAGTGCAGGGAATAGCGGTTTTTGAATTCGGGGTCCAGCTCCAAAGTCGCAATGACAGCGTTGTGGGAAATTTCCACCTGCTTCCCGTAATTCAAATGGCGCCGGTTGGATTCCAACTCCCCTTCCGCTACCTTCATCACCGTATCCAGCAGCTTTTCTATACCGCGTCCCGTAGTGCCGACGGTTTTAACAAAAGGGATTCCCAGAATGAGACCCAGCTGTTCGCTGTTTATCTGAATTCCTTTTGTCTCGGCTTCGTCGGACATATTCAACGCGCCGATGATCGGCACCCCCAGCTCCTGAAATTGCAACAGCAGATAAAGGTGACGTTCCAGATTCGTCGAATCCAGTACATCCACGATCACATCGGGCTTTTCGTTCAGTACAAAATCCCGTGAGACAACCTCCTCCAGTGAATAGGCGCTCAGGCTGTAGATTCCCGGCAGATCAATAATTTCCAGTAACTTGTCATCAAGTTCAATCATCCCGGATTTCTTTTCAACGGTTACACCGGGATAATTGCCGATATGCTGCCGCTGCCCGGTAACGGCATTGAAAACACTGGTTTTGCCGGAGTTGGGATTCCCCGCCAGCGCAACTCTGATAACCCTTCCGCCGGCATTCAACCGGTTACGACCGAGACGGCGGCGAAAACGACGCTGAACAGGCGGCGGCTCAGTACTCAATCCGCCTCCTCCACGCAAATCAGTCTTGCCTCCGAACGTCGCAGCGAGACCTTTGTACCTTTTATATCCACCTCAATCGGATCCTTCAGCAGAGCTTCGCGGATGACACAGCCTGCCTGGTTTTTGACAAAACCGATATCCAGCAGACGGCGACGCACCTCGCCCAGCGCATTAATCTTAACCACTTTAAAACGCTTCCCCGCCGGTATCTGTGCCAGATCAGTCTTTCGCCTGGTCTGTAATTCACGATCTCTGTCATTCGATTGATTAATTGGGTTGTTCAACTGCTACCTCAATCATATTCGTGGCGATCAGCTCCAATTCGATCAGGCAACCATCGCACCGCACCCGAAACGGTCGTCCGGCAGTACCCTTTTCTTCAAGCACAAAACGACTCCCAGGCAATAATCCCCGATCAATGATGCGGCGCCGAATCTCCGTATCAGGTCCAAGCATGACAATTTGCCCTCTCTGACCCTGCTCCAACTTTGACAAGAGGGTGTGGACGGTACTCTCACTCTGTCGGTGCGGATACCGGTTTTCCCAAAATCGAAACCCGCAAGCCGGGTCTTCCTCGGATAATCCTTCGGCAATCCTCAGGCATTTCCTGAACAGTGTCAGGGACGGGCGATCCGTCTGCTGACGTGCACTCAGAAACTGGTACAACAAAATCAGGCGATCCAGCGTTGTTGCCCGCAGATGGTGCTCCAGTTCACATGCCTCTTTCTCGGCAACCTGCTCATCAATATCCAGTACATCAACAAGGAAGTTTTTCAGAAACATATTTTTGCTGAACAGGCGGTGTGCCGCGGTTTCGCCTTTGCCGGTCAGCTCCACAAATTCATGGGTTGAATACTGAACAAACCCGGTTTTGGACAGCTTGCGCATGGCTTCGGTTACGGAGGGCATACTGACGCCCTTGCGCCGGGCTATCTCTTTGATTCTGGCGACTTTTTTCTCGTTGATGAGGTCCAGAACAATTTTGAGATAATCCTGTTGACTTTCAGATAATGCCGCATTCATAGGGTCTCCATTTATACGCCCCTAAGATAATTAGGCGAGCCTAATTTTTCAATGAAAATTCTTCTTCCCACCGAAAAAATATTTACTTTGCTTTGCAAACGGACTTTCTATATTATCAGATGTTTATCAAAACGGAGAGAATGTGGACTTTTTTGAACGACTAAAGCGGGGTATTATTCTCTTTGATGGCGCCATGGGGACCCAAATCCACGATCTGAATCCCGGTGAAACCGAATGGGCTGGTCATACCGGCTGCGTCGAAATTCTGAATCTAACCATCCCAGATAAAATTCAGCAAATCCATGATAACTATTTAAATGCCGGCGCGGATGTCATTCAAACCAACACCCTGGGCGCCAATTCCGTTGTACTCGCAGAGTTCAATCTTCAGCACCGGGTTGTGGAAATCAACCGACAGGCAGCCCGACTTGCCCGCAACGCCGCCGATAAATACAGCACGCCCGCCAAGCCGCGCTTCGTTGCCGGCGATATCGGACCCGGCACCAAAATCGCCTCCCTCGGACAGACGGACTATGACACTCTTTTCGAATCGTATCTGCGCCAGGCACAGGGTCTGCTTGAGGGCGGTGTTGATCTGTTCATCATCGAAACCTGCCAGGATCCGCTCCAGATCAAAGCGGCTCTCAGCGCGGTAGACGACGCTCTTAGCACCGCTCAAAAAAAATTGCCTCGCATTGTCTCGATTACCATCGAAACCAGTGGCACCATGCTGATCGGCACCGATGTTGCCGCTGCGCTGACAATTCTCGACCCGCTGGCAGTTGACGTTCTGGGAATAAACTGCGCCACCGGTCCCGAGCGGATGCGCCCCTATGTCAAGCAGATTTGCCAGTCCTTTCCCGGACCGGTCATCGTCCAGCCCAACGCCGGTATGCCGGAAATGATCAATGGTGAAACCGTCTATCCATTGACAATTCAAGAATATGTCCATGTCCTGTCGGGTTTTATAGAGAAATACGGTGTCCAGATCGTCGGCGGCTGTTGTGGTACGACACCCGATTTTATCCGGGCGCTGGCGGAAAAAATCCCCTCGCTCGCTGTCACCCCCAGAAACCCGGTTATACAACCGGCACTTGCATCGCTGTATTCATCTCAGGAATTACATCAGGATCCGGCGCCCTTTTTCGTGGGTGAGCGCGCCAATACCAACGGCAGCCGGAAATTTCGGGAATGTCTGCTGAAAGACGACTGGGACGGCGTCGTCAATATCGCCAAACAGCAGGAGCAAACCGGCGCACACGGACTGGATCTTTGCGTTGCCTATACCGGTCGAAACGAAGCATCCGATATGCATGAAGCCGTTACCCGGATCA
Organism: Fidelibacterota bacterium; assembly: GCA_011046365.1. Lineage (GTDB taxonomy): Bacteria > Fidelibacterota > UBA2242 > UBA2242 > UBA2242 > B118-G9. The sequence continues at coordinate 409 of DSAS01000017.1, read as the reverse complement.
TCCGCCAAGTCAATTTGCCCATATTTATTGACTCAACCGATCTCTCGGTAATTGAAAACGCCCTGAAGCTGATCGGTGGAAGGGCGGTGATCAACTCCATCAATCTGGAAGACGGTGAAGAACGTGTCCGGCAGGTCTGTTGTCTCGCCAAACGGTTCGGGGCGGCTCTGATCGCCCTTACAATTGACGAAAGCGGCATGGCGCATGATGTCGAGACAAAACTGAAAATCGCCCGGCGCATCTACACCATCGCCGTCACTCAAACCGGGCTGCGACCCCAGGACCTTATTTTCGATACCCTGACTTTCACCCTCGGCAGCGGCGACGAATCCCTGAAAGACGCCGGCGCCAACACCATCGCCGGTATCAAAGCCATTCACAATGAACTCCCCGGTGTCTTTACAATTCT
>DSAS01000063.1 GCA_011046365.1 Fidelibacterota bacterium | reverse complement strand
GCTGACCGTCTTTCAGCCGATATTCGGCGGATATGGATGATTCGAAATCCGCTCCGATTATACCGGATGCATCAATCAACCCGACAATTTTCATTTCCATGCCCGGTTCGCCGACCAGCAGTGATGGAATAAACATAAACGCCACCAGAACCAGCGGAATAATCAGGGTCGAAATAATAAACCATTTCGAGCGAATCCGCGTCAGGTATTCCCACCGCGCAATGATTAATACTTTATGCATCCGGTGCCTCTTTTACCCGATCAATGAAAATCTGCTCCAGCGATGCCTCTTCAAGTTCCACCTGGGTGATGGTCACATGCTGAATCATTTTGGTCAGGATATCATTGATTGCCAGTCCCGGCTGGAGTTCTCCCGACAGCATATTCCCCGTCACAGTCCAATGCGGCGCGGCAATTTTTCTGACATAGTCCTGTTTGCCGGAATAGTGAATCCTGAATTTTCGAACGCCGAATTCATTCCTGATATCCTTCAAATTTCCGTACAGGACTCGTTTTCCGTGATGAATCATACAAACGTCCTGGCAGAGCTTTTCCACCTGTTCCATTTGGTGAGTAGAGAAGACAACGGTCTTGCCGCTTGCATGAAATTCGCCAATGATCCGTTTTAGTTCCAGCTGGTTCACCGGGTCCAAACCGGAAAAAGGTTCGTCCAGAATCAGCAACTCCGGATCGTGCAGAATGGCGATGATAAATTGCACTTTTTGCTGATTTCCTTTGGACAGTTCCTCAATTTTACGGTGCATGTACTGTACCAGATCAAACCGGTGGAAATAGGTTTTCGCTTTTTCCGCGGCAGTTGATTGTGACAGACCTTTCAGCATCCCCAGATAGACGGCTGTATCCAGCAGGTTAGCTTTCAGGTAGAGTCCCCGCTCTTCGGGAAGATAGCCGATTTTCGAAATTGCGGTGCTACTGATCGGATTGCCATCAAAGATAATTTGACCGCTATCCGGTTTGAGGATATTCATGATCATCCTGAGCGTAGTGGTCTTTCCGGCGCCGTTGGGACCAACCATTCCGAAGACCGTTCCCTTTGCAATCGTCAGGTTCAAATCTTCAACAGCAATAGTTTTGTTGAATGTTTTACGAACTTTGATCAGGTCGAGACGCACGGTTCTATCCTGATATCAGACTGATGAATAATTTACCCAGATCACTGCTCGTCATAATTCCGCGAATCCGCTGAGCCTGGGGTCCTTTAGCCATTACCGGACATAGATTGGCAGTGTGATCGCTGGTGATGAATTCAATGTCCGTTTCACCGCGTTGCCGGGCGTCCTGAATCAGAAAGACACCGCCGGTTTCATTCAAACCGGTTACCACGATTAACAAATCCAGATGCTTTTTCTGGTAGGTTAATGCCCAGGCGACGGCTTCGGAAAAATCTTCCAGTTCGGTGAGCAGTCCGTGGGCATCCCGCTCATGGGCACGCCAGTCAATTTGCGAGCCTTCGACGACCAGGACAAAACCCTTTCTATTCTTTTCCAGCACCTGCACAGCCTTTTCGGTCATTATTTCCAGTGTTAGGTTGCGGTGATCTGCCTGTCGCAGGGCTTCCGCGGCGAACAAACCGAGTAACTTATCCGTTTTCTCCGGATCCAGATTCTCCAGCTGTTGCTGCCGGGAAATAAACTGGTAGCCCTGATCCTGCATTACCGGAATCAGATTGGTATTCTCAGCGCTATTCTGTTCAAAAAAACGTCTTCCGCCGCCCAGGAGTACATCGGTACCGGAAAGAGCGATTTGCCGGGCTAATTCAAACTCCCTGCCCCAATATCTTGCATGGGCTAAAAATGCTGCCGGAACCGCCTGGGTCAAACTGGTCGTCGCGACAACCCCGGTGGATTTAGCATGTTGGCGGGCAATTTCAAGGATCGTGGGAATCGGCTGATCATCTTCAGCACTGCTGACGGTGCCGGGTTTTACCATTTCGCCGGTGGCGATGGCGGTCGCTGCCGCCGCGGCATCGGTAATCCAGCGCTCTCCGTCCGGTCGGGTATCCAGCAGCGCAAATTCCTCAAAATTCCGAAAGGGAGATTCGCTGTTCAGATAGTGATCCGCCGAGAGATGCCCCACACCCATTCCGCTGCCGATAAACAGGATCAGCGATTTCGGTCGGCTCTTTTCACAGCCGGAAAGATGGAGCATCAGGGCTGCGCAAAGCCCGATGAACGAAAGGTTTACCGGTAGAAGGCTCAACTTCCGACCGGTTCGACTAGGATTTTTACGAATCGCCGCTTCCCCACTTTTACTACAAATTCACCTGCTGACAAGCAGTAATTGATATCACTGATTTTTTTGTCATTGACCTTTACAGCGCCCTGTTTAATCAGTCGGCGTCCTTCACCGTTGGAACTGACAACCTCATTATCGGTTAAAATTTTTACCAGCATCCGGTCATCATCCGGATTAACAATGATCTCATCCATCTCGTCAGGCAATTCCTTCTTGCTGAAAACCTGTTTGAAGTGTTGCCGGGCTGCCTGCGCTGCTTTTTTACCATGATACATGGATACTGTATGACCTGAAAGTTCTAATTTCAGGCTCATTGGATTTATATTCGGATTTGCCAACCTATTTCGAACATCCTGCAGCTGTTCCAGATTATAATCGGTCACTAAAGTAAAATACTTTTCAATTAAATTATCGGGAATTGACATGATTTTGCCAAACATCTCCTCCGGCGGCTCATCAATACCGACATAGTTTCCGAGGCTTTTGCTCATGCGCTGACTGCCGTCAATCCCTTCCAGAACGGGGAGCGTCAGGACGACCTGGGGTTCCTGATTATATTCGCGCTGCACATGCCGCGCCGCCAGCAGGTTAAATTTCTGCTCCGTGGCGCCGATTTCTACATCACTCTTAATCGCAACGGAATCGTAGCCCTGCATCAGCGGATAGAAAAACTCGTGCAGGCTGATGGGATTACCCTCCTGATAGCGTTTGGTGAAATCGTCACGCTCGAGAATTCTGGCGACGGTAAATTTTGCCGCCAGGGTCATGATTTCATCAAACCGCATCTTGCTGAACCATTCGCCGTTATAATGCACTTCCGTTTTGCTGCGATCCAGAATTTTAAAAAACTGATTTTCATAGGTTTTGGCATTTTCCCTAACCTGTTCATAGGTCAGACGCGGACGGGTTTCACTCTTGCCGCTGGGATCGCCGACCATACCGGTGTAATCACCGATAATCAGGACGATCGTATGCCCGAGTTCCTGAAATTCGCGCAATTTTCGTATACCTACCGTATGTCCCAGATGAATATCGGGTGCCGTCGGATCGAAGCCCTGTTTGATCCGTAATGGGCGCCCGGATTTTACGGATTTTTCCAGTTTATGGATTAACTCCTCTTCAGAGATTAACTCTTCGGTACCTTTTTTAATAATGTCAATCTGTCCGTTGATCGGGGGAAATTTCATTAATAGCGATCCTTTCTTGTCCGTTCCATTTCTCTGCGCTGGTCTTTTTCAGCAATGGCGATACGTTTGTCATATTGCCGTTTTCCTTTGGCAACACCCAGTTCGACTTTGATCTTGCCGCGGTTGGTAAAATAGAGTTGCAGCGGAATCAGGGTAACACCTTTGGTATCAACACTCTTTTTCAATTTTAAAATCTCTTTTTTATGTAAAAGGAGGCGCCGCTCTCGTTCAGGTTCATGATTATCGTGACTGCCGCTGAATTTATACGGTGGAATATGGGTTTTTATCAGGTAAATCTCCCCATCCTTAATTCGGGCATAGCTGTCTTTCAGGTGGGCATGCCCGGTGCGGAGCGATTTGACCTCGGTGCCGGTCAGTTCGATGCCGGCTTCGATTTTTTCGATAATATGATAATCGTGATAGGCTTTTTTATTCGTGGAAATTACTTTTTGCTGTTGTGTATCCATGACGGGCAAAATTACTCTCTTTTACAGGAACTTTCAATAGTTAATCTTGTAGAAATGCCGAAAGCATTTTATATTTAGCGGTTATTTGACGCCCGGGTGGTGGAATTGGCAGACACGCTAGGTTCAGGGTCTAGTCTCCTTACGGAGGTGCGAGTTCGAGTCTCGCCTCGGGCACAAAATTCAACAGCTTTTTAGCCTGAAAATATTGGAGTGCGTCCCAAATGTTTAATTTGAGGCGGATTCTATTTTGATGGAGAAAAATTTCTTGCCACTTTCCGGAATCTCAAGAATATTTACGGATTCCAGCGGGCAAAATTTAATGCCCAAGCCCGCTAATTGACTTTCCACCGTCTTTAAATCTGTTTTCCCTGAATCGTACCGGAAAGTACACAGAGCGGATTTCTCGTCGAAAAGTACTGTCTGGACACCTTCGATTTTCCGAATCAGCTCAATAATCTTTTGGCTGAGACCTTCGCTATCAATACCATCAATGCGAACGGTGACCATTTCCGAGGTATTCGCTGAATACTGTCCGTCCACGAAAATTGCTACGGCGAAAACCGCCAGCAGGATTATTCCTCCGATACCAATACTTTGATTGTGCTTTCTCAATCTTGCAACCCCACGCAATAGAACACGTCATAATATATATTTTTCCATTCCAAGATGCCAGAAAAAATTTACGGAATGACCCCTTTAATTTATTGACTGACTTGACTATAGCGCAATCTTCTCAGATTGTAATTTATCCCGGCGAAACTGCCCGAACCGGGGATGCTAATCTTCCAGTCTCAGGTGACGGATTTCCTGTCTGCCCTTTTCTTCGTCAACAAAATAGAGCAGGATTCCGCCGGCAATAAAGAGAATCGCCACTGATGCGATTCCCATCCGTGAGGCAAAGTTCGCCGAATAGCCGATTCTTCTAACGATCAGACCCACGGTACCAATTAATACCGGACCAAAAATCGCTGCAAATTTGCCCAGCATATTATAGAAGCCGTAGAACTCCGCCGCCTGGTCTTTTGGAATTAACCGGGAATAATAAGACCGGCTTAAAGCCTGAATCCCGCCCTGCACCAAGCCGATGATAATCGCCAGAACATAAAATTCGATCGCCTTGGTCATCATTGCGCCCCAGGCGGTCACAAACAGATAAACGATTATTGCGATATAAATGGATTTTTTCACGTCCCATTTCTCGCCCAATTTGCCAAACAGCAGCGCACTGGGAAATCCGACAAACTGGGTAATCAACAGTGCCACGATCAGAGCATCCGAAGGAAAGCCGATGGACATTCCGTAATCCACCGCCATCCGGATAATCGTATCAACACCGTCAATATACAACCAGTAGGCGGCTAAGAAGAGAAAAATGACTTTCAGATGCCGGATTTTTTTAAAAGTATGATACAGCTGACCGAATCCGGATTTGATGTAATTAACCGGCTTTGGCTCTGATGCATGCCGCTTCCGCTCCCGAACGTACATAATTAGAGGTATCGTAAAAATCGCCCACCACAGGGCAACCGACAGAAAGCTGATCCGAATTGATAAAAACTCCAGCGCCGGTGGTAATAAATCGGTTTTTATCCGGCTCGTCCCGAAATGATTCTCCAGCCCCTTCACATCAGTCAGCATACCGTCAACAAAAGAACGAAAAGTAATCGGATTTTCAATTGTAAACTCGACTTTCGCCGCTTCGCTGATTTTTCGGGTAAGATTGGATATTTTTATCTGGCGCAAATCGCTGGAAAACTGCTCAATCTCGCCCTTTTTATATGTCCCGAAACTGACCGATTTATCCAGCAACTTCGTATTCAGACCGCTGGGCAATTGAACTTCAATCCAAACGTCGTTGGACATACTGCCTTCAATGGGTGTGAGCGATATAATGGGTAATGAGAAATTGCTGATGATAACCGCTTTATAACGTTCTTTCGCATCGGAATCGGGAAGCGAAATATCCTCTGCAAGGCGAACAACCGGTGCCCCTTTTTGGAGCTGTCCGGCAATATCGGCAGTAATTTCAGTACAGAATCCGAACAGATTCGGTTGCAAAACCCAGAGGACATTGATCAGGAACAACAGACCGCCGCCCAGATAGCCCAGCGCAAAACCCTTGGCACTGACAAAATCAATCTTCTTTTCATCGGCGACGTCGGGCAGCAGACTGTCATAGAAGATATTCGCACCGGAAAAGCCGACAGTCCCCAGGACGTACAGAATCAATGCCAACAACCATTGTCCGAATTTAACCATAAAGAGGCAGCCGGTCATCAGGACACCCAGATAGGCAAAAAAGATTAAAAACCGCTTTTTCCCGGTGCTCTGGTCGGCGATTGCGCCCAGGATCGGCGCCAGTAAAGCGACAACCAGCGAGGCAATCGAATTCGCCAGCCCCAGCAACGCCGTACTTTGGTTGACATCGGCGCCGGCACTCCAGTAGCTCTTAAAGAATACCGGAAAAAAACCAGCCATGACCGTCGTAGCAAAGGCTGAATTTGCCCAATCGTACATTGTCCAGCCGAATACGGCTTTATTTTTTATAAATGCCATCATACCTCCCTTTGCCAAGCAAAGCAATCTTATTAAGGTAATCGAAATTCAGGAATATTCAACCTGGGAATTAAAACAGATAGCCCAGTCTGATGTAAAGCTGTAATCCGGTCTCTTCGGAAGTTCCGCCATCCACGGCAATGATGAAATTTTCGTTCCAGCCGATGTGCAAGCCGGCACCATAACTTAGATGGAAATTGGACAAGTCGCTTTCATCATTTGCTCCCCAGACTTTTCCGAAATCCAAAAATTCGTTCGTTGCCAGATAAAAATCCTGACCGGCGGCGCTGAATTCCAGAAATTTATAGCGTATTTCCAGATTGGCAAACATCTTGGTTTGTCCAAGATAGCGGTTTTTCAGAACTCCCCGTAAACTTTTCGAGCCCCCCAAACCCTCATTTACTTTAAATGAACTGCCATAAAAGGACATTTCGAAAAAGGGAATATCGCCGAAACATTTCTCGAATAAAAGTCGCTGCGCATAGACCAGTTTTCTGGTGATGGAAAAATAGCGTCGGTCGGTCAGCGTCATGCGGCTGTACTGATAATCGCTGCCCAGCAGCTTCGGATAGATCTCCACCACAAAATCGGTCCAGTGTCCGCTGTTCGGCGCCGGTTCGTTATCGCGGGTATCATGGATAACGCCGAGTTTGATATAGTTGGTTAAACCACCGTCAATCTCCTTTGGTGAGATGACATTATCGGCAAGATCAACCGCCAATTTTGATGTGGTTCCATTGGTATCATTTTTCGTGCTCTGGATACCAAACCCAAGCAAGACAGATAGTTTAGGACGACCATTTTCATGGGTTGAGAGGGCTTTCATGAAATCGGCTTTCAGCGAGAAGCGTTCCCGATAGTAGGTGTAGTAATGCTCATCCAGGAACAGCGTCGTATCTTCGGGAACATCATTTTCATCCAGTTTAGTCAACAATTCATCATATTCCGATTCATTCCCGATTCCGTAGTACGGATCATACAACTGTTTGAACATTTTTAACTCTGCCGTCAGGCGGATTCCATTGCCCAGCAGATAGGGACTGTCAAACCAGAGCCAGTGTTCCTGCTTGCCGCCGGTGGTAAAAAATATCTGTGGCTGTACCGTCCAGTAATAAGGCGCGTAGCCACCCTCGGCATAGTTATAAATATTCCCGACCACACCATAGCCGAAGCCCTCATCGGCGTTGTAGTTGATCGCCGGAACGCCTCCCCACCCCCAGCCGGTGCGTTGCTTCTCCTGGGCTGAAAGAACGGAAAACGCTATAATCAGTGCTCCACCTAGAACGAGTATTCGCTTCATTTTATCCCTCAAAAAAAACCAGAGCAGGGGAAATCTCGCGGTGAGTCTCCCCTGCCTGTTGTTATTCATTTTAAACGGTGATTTCAGTGAAGTTAGAATTTGTAATCAACACCGATGGCAAAACCGAAGGTGGTTTTCAAATATTTTTCGGTGTAATCAACCATCATTCCACTACCACCGAGATCGTGTTGTCCTTCTCTTTCGTCATTCTGATAGAAAGTATTCAATCCACCAAAATTGATTGTCATGGCATCGCTGACTTTATAGGCTAAGCCCAGACCAATTGTGTTTGATTTAAGGCTATAGCTTAAGTCAGTTTGATACACAGATTTTGCGCCACCATCAGCACTTAAAAAGCCAACACTGAATGCCATTTTATCACTTAACTGATATTCAACTGCTAAACCAATTTCATATCCGTTTCCCAGGAAATCCTCAGATTTTGTACCAACAGTCGTATCTTTCGTCGCCCAATCCCAGTCCACAGCAGTATTCATGTAGTAATTTAAATTGAATTCGGTTCTTAGTTTTGGAGATGCTTTATATGATACTCCGAGAGCAAGCATTGCCGGCATATCCGCATGAGTTTTTTTACCATCGGGGAACTCGTAAACTGGCGTACCATCACTTTCATAACCGACCAATGCCTGCTTATCAACGTCGGCTTCATTGACCAATTCAAGTTTGGTCAATCCTTCATAGCGAAAAGCGATATCCAAACCATCCATTGGGGTCAACATTAAACTGATAATCGGTGTAAAACCGGTCGCTTTTTGAGTTACATCAACTTCTTGATCATCCAGCAAATTTGATTTTGCGGTCATTTCGGCTGCAGAAGCAGAAGCACTTGATGCAGCGCCAGAATAGGCAGTAATAGCGTTGTCGACAGTATAGCCGGTAGGATCAATACCAAAGGCGATTAATCCATTAATCAGCGAACTATCCGAATCCATCGCTGCAAGAGGAGTTCCACCGGTAACTTGTCCGGCGGTAATTGCCGAGCTCAAAGCATTAGCCGCGGTTGAGGCAGAAGTTGCAGCATTTGCATATTGGGTAGCAGCATTTGTAAAAAAAACAGTCGCCGGCATCTGGTTGCCACCTAAGGTAATTGCGATATCCTTCAGATGACCAATATATTGATTAACTGCCGAGACATAACGCCCACCGACACCGATAGAGATCATATCGTTAATTTTATAGCTGATATTACCCTGGACACCATAATAGATTGACGAACCCTCGAAAGCAATATCGGCATCGTACGCTGAAATTGGCTGTCCCTGATTTGCTAAAGCAGGTACTAAGTCAGCAACAGACATTTCAAAAGATGGCAATCCTTCTTCATAG
>DSAS01000085.1 GCA_011046365.1 Fidelibacterota bacterium | reverse complement strand
TTCCTTGAGATGGTTGGGGTAGCCGGTTCCATCCAGTTTCTCGTGGTGACCGCCGGCATATTCGGGCACCCGGCGCAGTTTTTTCGGATAGGGCAGCTTTTCCAGCATCTTGATCGTCACCACAACATGGTTGTTGATAATATTGCGCTCTTCGTCGGTGAGGGTGCCGCGGGGGATGCACAGGTTGGTAACTTCGTTCTCGTCCAGCAGATCGCACACTTGGTTACCTATTTCAATCTTTTTCTCGGCGATGGCGCGAACCCGTTCCTGTTTTTCGGGCGCCATGAATTCGCCGCCGATATTGGCGGTTTCGAGGAAAGCGAGATCCTCTTCGATATTTCTTATTTTTTCCTGATAATTTTCCTCTAGGGATTCGGTATTTTCCAGAGATTCACCGCGGGCGATCTTCAGCTGGTGCTCCAGCAGTTTAATTTTAGCGTCCCGTTTCAATACCTCAAAACGGGCTCTGACGATGTTAATCCGGTCGTAAATGGTTTCCAGTTTAGTGGATTTATCAACTACATATTCCGGAGTGGTAATTTTTCCGATATCGTGCATCCAGGAGGCGATGCGCAGCTCTTTCAGCGCGTCCTGGTTCAGCTGGAGTGGTGCGTAAACGCCGTAGTCAATCCGGTTGATATTTTCTGCAATCAGCATGGTCAGGTTGGCAACCCTTTCGATGTGACCGCCGGTATAGGGTGATTTTTCATCAATCGCGGCGGCAATGACCTGAATGAAAGATTCTAACAATTGTTCCAGGTCATGGATTAGGCGGGTATTGGTAATGGCGACAGCCGCCTGGGAAGCCAGCGAGATAATCAGACTCTGGTCCGCCTGAGTGAAGGGAATTGTATCGCCGGTGACCGGATCAATGGCATTCAGGAGCTGTAAAACACCGATAATCTCATCTTCGTGGTTACGCATGGGAACGACGAGCATGGATTTGGAGCGGTAGCCGGTTTTACTGTCGAAAGCCCGGGTTCCGGTAAAATCGAAACCCTCGACATCGTAAACATCGGGAATATTGACGACTTCACCGGTCAGGGCAACGTAGGCGGATACCATGGCATGATTGGGTGTGCCGTCTTGTGCATAAAGTCGCACCGGGTACCAGTCAATGCTGTTGCCGGATGTGCCGCCCATGCGAATGTTCAGCGAACCGGTCTGCACGATTTCGAAGCGCAAGGAGCGTTCATCGTCGTTCATCATGTAAAGGGTTCCGCCGTCGGCGTTGGTGAAGTGCCGTGCCTCTTCCAGAATCATTTCCAGCAATTTCGGCAGATTGCGTTCGGCGGAGAGCGCTGCGCCGATTTTGGATAAATCCTGGATTTGCCGGCAAAGGGCGGACAGATATTGCTGAACCGCGCCAGAACTTTCCTGAATTTTCTGACGCAGGTTGGAGTCTTCAATCCGGCAGAGCAGATCGGAGAGTTCGCTTTGATTTTTTCCATTATTCGATTTCATAGAATGTGTCAATAATACCTAATTTGCATTTTGATTTGGCAATTAAAAACAAAAAAAACGGTTATTGATTAATAACGATACGTTTAAACATGCGTTTGAGCCAGTCGCCGATGTTTATTTCTTTCTTTTCAGTTAGTAACCAAATGATCAAAATTGTTACAACGGTTAAAATCGCCAGAGCGCTCACGAGGCTTTTGGGCGTGCCGGACTGCACTAGATTTTCAGAGGTGCGGGCGGCGGTGAAAATAATTCCACAGTATAAATAGGCGGGAATGTTGTTGCGCAGGAAACAGATAACGGCAACCCACAACCATGCGATGATTGCCGCAGAGGACAGGTAAAGAACGAGAAACTCGCGAATATTGTCATAGGATTTCGGGATGAATATTGCCAGCAGAACAGCGCTGGTCAGCACCTGCAGCCATGTCCGTGACAGGAGACTGCGAATCCAGAAAATGATAATTCCCAATACCGCCGCATACGCGATTCCACGACTGATGATGGATATGATAGCGTAAATCGGCGACAGAGTGTAATTAACGGATTGGGGGATTTGAAAATCCGGTCGAACGATCGCTGGAGCATAATGAATTGCCAGCCAGCCACAGAGATGCCAAATTGCATAAATACCGATACTGACCAGAATTGCGGCGGGAACGGCATCCCGGGAAAAATGATACCGGCAGTCCCTTCGCAGTGTCGTCTGGCAGCCGGGATAGATGCTGGCGACCAGGGTCATTACCAGAAAAAGCATGATGGTAATCAGTAAAACGCGCAGCAGGGTAACCAGTGACCAGAAGAGAATCCAGACATTCAGTCCCCAACTGGTGTTGTAATTAACCAGTGCAACCGGCAGATTGGCTAACTCCAGAATCAGCCAGAGGATGCCGAGCGCAATGCTGAGCGCCAGCGGTGTTTTCCACTCGACGGTAACGGATTTCATCCGTCGGGTCAGCGCCACAATGGTGGCGATGGCAATCAGACAGAGGGCGGCAATCTGCAAACCGAGCCGGATGGAGTCGAAAAGGGTCTGTTGGGTTTTGACATGCTCCCACTCTTCCGGGATTTTGTAATATATCGAAAAACTGGAAACGTCGGCGCCGGTTACAACGGTTTTCAGACGTAAAGTCCCGTCGGCGACATTGGCGGGATGCTCCTCTTTTGTCTCCCAGATAAAGGTGTATTCGGTACGGTTGGGAAGCTGCTGGGAAAATTCTTCGACCAGCTCGAAATCCGCCAGCTGAAAGTTATACCGTGACAAAAATTCCTCGGCGCTGAAGCGCGCTAATTCTTTATTCAGGGAAAAGATGTCCGCCGTTTCAGGAAGCAGGTGCTCAAAGCTGACGACTCTGTTTTCGAAGGGATGAACATAGATATTATACTCCTCTTTATCCAGAGGGCGATAAAAACGAACCCGCCAGACCACCGCATTGTTTAGATAGCGGGCTAAGAGAGAATTCAGATTGCTGACAGAGCTGTGTTCCAGGATATAACGACCGATCAGAGGGGAATAATTATCAATCAGCACGGAGGCGCTCTTGAAGTTATCGGCGTCAACACCCCGTTCGTGCAGAAAGACACTGGCGGTGGTGTGGATTTCCGATTTGGAATAGGGATATTCGTAATAACCGCCGATTTTTTCCAGGGGAATCCAGAGGATCGCAATGAAAGCCAGCATCAGCAGCACGAGGGTTTTTAACCGGCGGGGTGAAAACTTATGATAAGCCGTAAAATATGAAAAATATTGTTCTTCTGTTTCGGGCGGGGACGGCAAGTCGTCTTTTCTGTGTGTGACCGCAAGAGGAGACCGCAGCGGCGCCGGATCGCTGAATCTACGTTTGCGGACATACATGACAATGTTATAAATAAACGGGATCATTATGATGCCCAGCGCCAGGGAAGCGCTGATAACATGATAGGGCTCCCCGGTTCGAAACAGCAGCAGGGATGAATAGATTGCGTCTACCATATAATGCCAGATCAGCACTGCCAGAATACCGAATTTAAGGAAGATAAAACCGATCAATATCCCGAAAACCGAGACTTCAAACCCGCGAATCCAGAAGGGTTGATTGGGATAATTGGCATGCGCAAAACCCCAGATAACAGCCGGGATTAAAACCGCCAGCAGTTTGGATTTTGATATCTTTTCAAGAAAGGGAATGGCGAAAAGCCGGAAAGAAAATTCCTCGAGGACAGCTGGTAAAAAACCGCCCAGCAGGATCAGAATCCAGGGAAACGCCGTATTCAGTGTGTCGGAGTAGGACACATCGGCGGGCGCCCAGGCACCGTAACGTTTTGCCGCCAGATAAAACAGGGTTTGAAACGCCATAAAGACAATTGCCAGACTGATCCCGATGATATAGCTGAAGAAAGTGTGTTTGGTCCGCAGTCCCTCCGGACTGAACAGGCGCCCCAGGGGTATCCGGTGGGGGTAACGGCGCTGATAGATATACTCACCGGCACCGGCAAAAACCGTGATGATCACAGCCAGTAACAGGGATTGCAGAAACGCGCTCACCAGGAAATTGCCGTAAAATGCGCCGAGACTCTGACTGGTTTCCATGTGAAACTTGTAAAGCGGCAGCAGATTCAGTTCAGAGAGAAGCTTCAGCAGAAATGTGATTGCACCGAACACCAATGCCGTTTTCAGCTGAATCTGCCGACGGCTCAGGTGAATGATAAAGAAGGTCACAATGATGATAATCAGAATAATGAAAAAGATGTCGGCGGTGGTAGCGGTGGTGGAATTCAGCGATCGCAGGCGCTGATAATCGCGCCGCCACTCTTCCGGGATGTGCAGGTACTCCTTGTATTCACCGATCGCATTGCCCTGGATGGTCAGATCAAAGCGATAGGTGGCATCGTAGATTTCTACATTTTTCTTTTTATAGGTAAACCGGTAATCCACCCGATTGGGTTTGACTTCGGTTTTATCCTCAAGAAACTCCCAGTCGCCCGGATTGATGTTGAGAACATTGGTCAGCAATTGGTGGCTTAGACGGCGGGCGTCATCAATGGACAGAATATCCACCGGGTACTCTTCGGGTATTTTGTGACGAAAGCGGGTGATTTCGCCCCGGGGCGACACACCGACAAAGATTTCCTCACGACCGAGAGGCTCGAACCAGCGGTTTGTCCAGCGCCAGATGCGAAAGTGATTAGTGAGCAGGTCTTCCGATTCCTCCAGCCCGACCTCTTTTTCGAGAAAAGTCTTGGCTGCCGCATCAAATTCAAACGCCGAAGCTTGAATTTTGTCGCCGGGTGACAGATTCAGATTTTCCAGGAAATTCAGGGCAATATTTTGCGCCTCTTTGCGATTGACGGCAAAGTCTATCGTATGTTCCGGAAACGCCCGGTGGTAGTTCGACAATTCGATATAGCCGGCAACGGCGATAGCCACGATGCAGATCAGGATCAGGAAGGTGTCTTTGCGGGTCAGTTTTGTACTCATGCCCATTAATATAATAAATTTTGGAAAAATAGCATGCCAATAAAACAAAAGACCCCGCTGGGAAACGGAGCCTTTTGAATATTACGTTTTACTAATGAGAAAGAATTATTTTCTGCCTCTAGCCATTTTAGCACGTGATACATCACCGTCTTTGTCGATGAAATAGAGATAGCCGGCTTCTCTTTTAACGCCACAAGCATTCACAACCTGAGCGCCGCCGCCTTTTTCACCGCCACGAGCCATTTTCGAACGCGCCACATTTCCGTTTTTGTCAAGGTAATAGAGGTATCCCTTTTCCTTCTTAACGCCACATTTTGCAACTTTTTCTGCCATAATAAATTCCTCCTTATTGGTTAATCACGTTTATTCATGATGAGCTTATGTTACACGACAGGAAATTAAATGTCAAGATATTTCCGTCGGTAAACTGGAAAAATATCGCATAAGGTGCCGATTTTTGCAAAATTTTACCCGTTTCCGATCATTTTTTCGATTTCTGCGGCTTTTGAACGCCGCCCGGCGCGGATATAGCGGTTGATAGACTCTTCAAAGAGTTCATTGGCTTTTTCCAGCTTTCCCCGGGCTCTCTGCTCGATACCGGCTTCTTTCAGATAGAGGGCGGATTCTTCCCAGCGCCCCTCGTTTTTCAGCTTTTCAGCCAGCTGAATATAATCCGGTTTTTCGTCGCTTTCGCCCCGTTTTTCGCCCTGCAGGGCGGCTGTCAGAGTGGGAATCAGTTTCTCGTAAATGGCGGATTTGGCGTGAATGTCGTAGGCACCCATGGAGAGGTATTTTTCGCGGATTTCGATGGATAGTTCCCCGGTCAAACCGATAATCGGGATGTCGGGCTTAAGCTGTTTCATCAATTTCAGCGTTTTATATCCGTCCATTCCGGGCAGATTGTGGTCCAGGATCACTACATCGTAGTCATTGTCACGGAACATGGAAACGGCTTTTTCACCGTCTTCCGCTTCGATAATTTCGTAATCCCCGGTGCCGAGATATTCGATCAGGGCATCACGTAACAGCGCCTTGTCATCAACCAGCAGTATTTTTTTTAACGACATATGCAGTCCTTTCTAAATCAATTTAAATTTTATCATGAATGTGGTGCCTTTGCCAACTTCACTGCTGACAAATATTTCACCCTCATGGTTTTCTACGGCTTTTTTACATATCATCAAACCCAGCCCGGTGCCCTGTTTGCCGCTCCAGTGAGTATAATCGGGGCGCCAGATTTTCTCCAGCTTGTCGGCGGGAATGCCGACACCGGTATCCGTAATCCGGACCACCGCCGAGCCGTTTTCCCGATCCACTTTTACCGTAAGTGTGCCCTTGCCGTCCATGGCTTTAAAGGCATTTTCCACCAGGTTGACGAATACACGAATCAGGTCTTCTTCGCTGGCGCTGATATTAAGGGCATCCGCGGAATATTGCTCGACCAACTCCACTTCCGGATTGGCGGTGATCTGAGAGTCCGTAAACAGGTGGATCGCCTCTTTGACCAGCGTGTTCAAATCCACGGTTTTCTTATGACTCTTGTCAATATCAATCGCCTGCCCGAGATGCTTGAGTTTTTCACCCAGTTCTTTGAAAAAGCCCATCAGGGTGATAATCCCGGTGCCCTTTTCGATGCCCTCCTGGGCGATTTTCAAAACCCGGTCACGGCACTCTTCCAGACTTTCCGAATTGCCGCTGGTTTGAATTGTTTCAAAGCAGGTCTCTACCTCTTTTTTCAAGCTCTCGATTTTCCGTTGCAGGGTCTGCAGCCGCAACATCAGGGAGGCGTAATAACTGCCCGACATATCATGCCCGACGCTTTTGACAATCAGGCGGCTCTCTTCAATCGCCCGCCGGCGCTCCTCCGCCAGTTTTTCGTTTTTGACGCGCTCCTTTTGCCAGGCAAAGCCCTTGACGATCCGTTCGAAAAAGAGATTGGGGTACTCTACCACCGCATGTTTCTGGATGAAATCGCAAGCCCCGAGGCGCAGGGAATCCACGGCATTTTCAATGGTGATCTCGCCGGTTAACACGATCACATAATTGCGCGGGATTAGCTGCTCTTTTTCCATTTGGGCTAAAAATTCCAGACCGGACATATTGGGCATGCGGATGTCCAGTAACACGACCCGGAACTGTTTCTCCCGGAGAAATGTCAGACCATTTTCTGGATTGGTGGTGTAGGCAACTGACCAGCTGTGATCCTCCAGAGTTTCCTGAATGCTTTTGCAAAAGGGTTCGCTGTCGTCAACCAGTAAGATATCTTTATAAAACATACACTATCTTTCTAATGGAATTTCCAGGGTTAGGCGCAGGTTTGAATCTTTCTCATACAGGGTAATTTTACCACCGTAATCGGTCGCCACCAATTCTCTGATCACTTCCAGCGAAAATTGGTAGGGGCTGTAGCTTTTACCTTCGCCGAAGAGTTCGTTCATGGATTTTTTCGGAATTTCAACGCCGGCGATATTATCGGAGCCGGCAATGTTGGTTACCAGGGTCTTGCCGTCCTTTAACTGGGTTTCGATCCAGAGGATGGAGCCATAATGTTCAAAGCGGGAGATAATTAGGGAGATCAGGGTAACCAGCACTTCGATGATTTCATTGGGGTCTACCACCAGCTGGGGAATATTCGGCTCTTCGCTTTTATTGCGCTGCACCACGATTTTGTAGGACAGCAGGTTGTTCGTCAGATAGAGCAGGGCTTCGTCCAGCAGCTCCTGCCAGGTGCGTTTGACATGGATGAAACCGGCTTTGGTGGAAAATTCCTGCAGAATGCGGACTTCGTCGGCGACATTTTTCAGATTGTGCAGAATCTGCTCGATCCGCTCAATGGTGGCGGCGGTGGATTCCGGCTTGTCGGTTTTGATTTTTTTTAAATAGTTGCCGAGACTCAGCTGGGCTTCGGTCAGCGGATTGACCACATCGTTGGGGATGCGCATCGCCAGCGTACCAAGGGCGGTCAGACGCTGATTTTTCATAGTTGTGACGGCGGAATATTTCATCGTTTCCAGATATTCGACATTTTCGATAGCGACGGAAATCATATCCACCATAATTTGCAGGTACTGCTCGTCGTCTTCGGTAAAGTATTTCTCCCGCTCTTCACCGGGTAGTTTGTTGTACAGTTTAATGGCGCCCTGGGTTTCATTTTTAATGTTGATAGGAACGCCCAGAAAAGTCAGCCGGTCACCGTGCTTGAGGTGGTCCTTGATAGCGTTGCGGTATTTGCCTTTGTATTCGGGCAGAGTCAGGACATTGCGGGAGCGGATGGTACGGTTTTCCTTGACAATCGTGCCGGTCAGTCCCTCACCAACCTTGTGTTCGGCGACATTGATCAGCTCCCGGGGGATTCCGAAGCCGCCTTTGAGAATCAGGGTATCCTTGTCAGTTTTTTTCCTTAGGTAAATTTCGCAGGTTTCCGAGCCGATGGTCCGGGCGGTGTTTTCAGCGATGAATTCCAGCAGGTTGTCGAGTTCGAAAAAGGAGAGAATCTGGGTGCCGACTTTCATCAGGAGTTCCAGATATTCGGCTTTGCGGCGCTCCTTGCGCAGGTATTCGGAATTGTCAATCGCCATCGCCACATAGCGGGCGATCAGAGAAAAAACCTCCAGGTCAGAGTTGTTGAAGTTTTTATCGTCTGAGGCGGTACGGATCAGCCCGATCAGACGGTCATTATAGGAGAGCAGCGGAACCGCCATAAAGGACTTGGCTTTGCGATGGTCGGATTCGGCAAATTTACCCACCCAGCGCAGGTTTTCGCCCAGCTTTTCCAGGTCGGCGTCGGTTTTCTTGTTCAGGTCGCGGATCAGCAGCGGCTCCTTTTTATCAAAAACCCAGCCGGTCAGCCCCTCATTGCGCCGATACATGATTTCGCCCCGGGTGGAAGTGGTTAGTCCGCTGGTCTTTACTAAGCGGACGACATCGTCATCATCGTCGTACAGAAAAATTGAGCAGCCTTTCCATTTGAAAATCTGCGGAATCAGTTCAACGCTCTTCTCCAGAATCCCGTCCAGGGAGCGTTCCCGGAAAATGGAAATGACGTTCAGAACCTGATCAATGGTTAGGGAGCCGATGTCTTTTTTCCCGCTCATGACGATAATATCCGGTAAATTTTTAATAGTTCCGCGTCCAGCGGTTTTTTCTTACCCCAGGTGTCCGGCAACGGTGTGTAGGTGACGTGATTATTGGACCAGCCCACCATAACGTCGGTTTTGCCCTGCTGCAGGGCATGGACGGCATGGTAGCCCAGCCGGCTGGCGAGTAGGCGGTCGGTGGCGGTGGGACTGCCGCCTCGCTGAGTGTGCCCCAGGACGCAGACATGACAGCTGACGTGGAAGTTTTC
>DSAS01000154.1 GCA_011046365.1 Fidelibacterota bacterium | reverse complement strand
CTTTATCCTGACGACAACCGGTTATTACGTGCAGACGCGGATGGTTGCTTTACCTGAACAACAATCACTCAGCAACGCCGGAATGCTGACGATCTCGCTGGGTTTAGGGAAGGAGTTTTTTGATCGGCGGAAACCTGGTGGAATATTTAGTTACCGGGATCTGGTCGCCAATCTCACCGGTGTCGGTCTGGCTGTTCTGTTTATCAAGGTGGTGATATGATGCCTGAATTTCAGGAATATTCCGGCTGTATTCACGTACACTCTATCTATTCTGATGGCAGCGGTACCATTCCCGAAATCATTAAAGCGGCTCAGGGAGCGCGGCTGGACTATCTGATGATTTCGGATCATATGACTCTGCGGGCACGGGATGAAGGGTACACCGGCTGGCATGACGATCTGTTCGTCTCTGTCGGATATGAACTTAATGATCAGGCAGACCAGCACCATTATCTGGCTTTCGGGCTGGATCAGGTACTGCCGCCCGGGTACGACCATGAGCAATATATTCAGGCAGTCAAATCACGAGGCGCACTTGGAATTGCCGCACATCCCTTCGAAGAACGCGATATGAGTAGATCGGTGGTGGGATTTCCGCCGATTCCCTGGGGCAATCTGGATTATCCGGAAATCGAAGTCATTGAAATCTGGAATATGATGTCCCATTGGCTGGAACTGACTACCGGCTGGAACAAATATTGGAATGTCGTTCATCCGCGCAGTTTTTCCACCTTTCCGTCAAGACGACTGCTCAGCTGGTGGGATAAGGCGAATCTGGAGCGCAAAGTCGTGGGGGTTGGGTCAGTTGACGTGCATGCTATTAAGGTCAAACTGTTGAAAATTTACACGAAAGCCATCTTTGATTACAAAATCATGTTTAAATCCCTGCGTACTCATCTGCTCTGTGATGCTGAATTAAACAAGGAAACTAGTCCATCGGTGACAGAAACAGCCATTTTTGATATTATTCGTTCCGGACGGACATTTGTATCGAATTTTCGCTGGGGTGACGCCACGGGCTTCCGGTTTTGGGCTGAAGATGAGCGCCAGCAGCTGCAGATGGGGGAAGCGGGCATTTTAGCGAAACCGGTTATCCGGGCGGTATTGCCAAAGAAAGGTCACTGCCGCTTGATTCGGAACGGTGAAGTCATTCAGAAAGGCAAAACAACCACAATTGAAATTCCTGTCGAACCCGGTGTTTATCGTCTGGAGGTATTGCAGAGAAAACGGGGCTGGATTTACTCGAACCATATCAAAATATTGGAAAAAAAATAACATGTGCGGAATTGTCGGAATCTACAATAATAAAGAGGCTTCAACAATGGCTTATCTCTGTCTCTATGCTTTGCAGCATCGGGGGCAGGAGGGCGTCGGTATTGCCACTTATCAGGATGGAACGGTATATGTGGAGAAGGGGCTCGGCTTGGTTTCAGAGGTCTTTTCCAGCCGCAGCAAGCTGGAAAGCTTGTCAGGCAATTATGCCGTGGGACATAACCGTTACTCGACACATGGTGAAAAATCACCCCTCAACATTCAACCACTGGTTTTTAATTACAAAGGCAACCAGATCATCATCGCTCATAACGGTAATCTGGTTAATCTGGATCCGATCCGCACTGCCCTGGAGGAAAAAGGCGCCCTTTTTCAAACCAGTTCCGATACGGAGTATATAATCCAGCTCTTTTCCCATTCGAAAGCCGAAACCATTGAGGCGAAAATGCTGGATGCCTTACGACAGGTAGATGGCGCCTATTCACTAATCGTGATGTATAACGACAAAATGATTATTGCCCGGGATTTGCATGGCTTCCGACCAATGTGTATCGGAAGGATGAAGGACACGGTCATAGCCACTTCGGAATCCTGTGCACTGGACCTTATCGGCGCCAAATATGAGCGGGATGTTGTCCCCGGTGAGATGATCGTATTTGATGGAAAAAAGGAAAAAAGCTACACCATTCACAAACCAAAACCGCGGCACTGCATTTTTGAGTATGTCTATTTCTCCCGTCCCGACAGTCAGATATTCGGTGAATATGTAGATAAAACCCGCCGCAAGATCGGCAAAATTCTGGCGTTGGAAAAACCGGTGGAAAATGCCGATATTGTGATTTCGGTTCCCGATTCCAGCAATACCACGGCAATCGGTTATGCCCAGCGCTCGTCGGCACGTTTCGAACTCGGTCTGATCCGCAATCATTATGTCGGGCGGACATTTATTCATCCGACTCAGGAAATGCGGGATTTCAGTGTAAAAATAAAGTTCAATCCTATTGGCGGCGTTCTGAAAGATAGGAAAGTGGTTATCGTTGACGACTCTATTGTACGCGGAACCACCTTAAAAAAGCTGGTGCGGATGATCAAGGAGGCGGAACCGGCTGAAATCCATATCCGGATCGGATCACCGCCGGTAAAATTTCCCTGCTTTTACGGCATGGATTTTCCTTCCAAGGAGGAGCTGATCGCCAATCATAAAAGTGTGGCGGAAATCCGGGATTATCTCGAAGTGGACAGCCTCGAATACATATCCGTAAAGGGACTGCTGGAAGCCACTTCGCTTCCCGATGATCACTTCTGCACAGCCTGCTTTACTGGGAAATATCTGGATGCCGATACAAACTATTAACCGGGAGTTGAGATGCTAAAAATACCCGAAAAATATCTGAAACCACTCGATTATCTTTTTATTCTAAGACCGACCCTGTTTTTTCCGGTCTGGATTATCACCCTGGCGGGATATTCTACCCATTTCGCCGCAAAAGATAATGTGATCTGGTGGAATACAGCCATCAACTGGAAAATCTTTTTCAATTTCTGTATTTTAACACTGGCTGCCGGTGCAACCTTCATCTTTAACCAGCTGCAGGATATTGAGAGTGATAAGGATAATCAGAAATTATTCCTGATCTCAGAAGAGCACATTCACCCTGCAACCGCGAAAAAAATCGGGCTTATCCTGATGATTGTTTCCCTGATTATTTTTTTAGCCCAAAGTTTTCTGCTGTTTCTGGTTTTAGCCCTATTTCTTTTGGTTTGGGGCTATCTGTATAATTATCCGCCCTTCGCCTGGAAAGATAAGGCTGTTATGGGAATCGTGACGAATCTGTTAGGTGGAATGTTGCTGTTTCTGATCGGCTGGATCATGGCGGGTGATTTTTCTGCCGACGTATTCATCCGAATGATTCCCTATATCTTAGCCTGGGGCGCGGTGGCGTTGTTAACGACAATACCGGATCAGGCAGGTGATGCAAAACATGATAAAAACACGTTTGCAGTCAAATATGGAAGCAAGGTCACAATCTGGCTCTCGACCGGGTGGGTCATCCTGGCTTTCTTCATTGGAATGTTCAACTCCGATCCGATTATTACTCATCCGACACTACTGGCGCTACCGCTGTTTATTATTACCGCTTTTACATTAAAGCCTGAATGGGTGATTCGGACAATCCGTTTTCCACTGCTTTTTATCGGACTGATTCTCTGCGTCCAATTTCCCTATTTCTTTGTAGTTATTTTAATTAACTATTATCTAGCGAAGATTTATTACGTCAATCGTTTCAATCTGGATTACCCGACTTTTAAAGTTGAGGAGTGAGTCATGATTCTGGTAGATGTCAATTTATGCGACCTGTGTGGAACATGCATCGCAGTGTGTCCGGTTGATTGTATCGAACTGACGGAGTTCGATTTAAAAATCAGCCATGAAAGCTGCATTCAGTGTAATGCCTGTATAAAAATATGCCCCTTCGCTGCTTTAACGTCCGCCAATGTCGAGGTGATGGAAGATGAAAAAACATTATAACATTGCTATTGTTGGCGGCGGACCTGCCGGCACAACCGCAGCCCGCTTTGCAGCGGCTCGGGGTGTTTCGGTGGTCCTGTTTGAAAAAGACCGGGAAATTGGTGTGCCGGTTCGTTGTGCCGAAGGTGTTGCAGAGGACGTACTGGCTAAATATATCGAGATTGATTCGCGCTGGATTGCGAGCCGCATTACGGCTTTCGGTTTTCATTCTCCGTCGGGAATAGAGATTGCATTCCAATCGGCAACTGCGCGGGGCTGCGTATTGCATCGCCGCCTGTTTGATCACGCCCTGGCAGAGTTGGCTTCGGAAGCCGGGGCGGAAATATACACCAAAGCCTATGTCCACTCACTTCGAAAAAACGGTCCAAAATCAACTTTGGGACTGCGTTATATCGGTCAGGAAAAGGAGATCACAGCGGATATCGTCATCGCTGCCGACGGAATTGAATCCAGAATTGCACATCTTGCCGGGATCAAAACCAAATTAGCCTTCAGAGATATAGAACCCTGTGCCCAGATGCAGCTGGCGAATATTGATATTCATCCGGAACGGTGTGATTTTTATCTCTCGGAAAAGTGGGCTCCGGGTGGTTATGTCTGGGTATTCCCGAAAGGTGCCCGTACTGCTAATGTCGGTCTTGGAATAAACGGCATTCACGCCGGACCAAAGTCGGCGCTGAATTATCTGCAGGATTTTGTCAAAGAACATTTCCCCAAAGCGACGGTATTAACCACCACAGCAGCTGGCGTTCCGGTGGCGCAAACCCTAAAACAACTCGTGGCTGACGGATTAATGATTATCGGGGATGCGGCACGACAGGTAAATCCGTTGACCGGCGGCGGAATTTCCGCCGCTCTGGCAGCCGGTAAAATGGCTGGACAGGTAGCCGCTGAAGCGATTAAGGCTGACGATAATTCCGCCAGGCGTTTAACGAGTTATCAAAAGGAATGGGAAAAGACTTACGGCAAAGAGAGCAGGCGTTATTACCGTCTCAAAGATTGGGTAATGGGACTCACTGATCAGGATTTTGAAGATATTGCTGCGGCTTTGGCTAAAGAACCGCCGGAGGAGATAACGCTGGTAAAAATTTTCAAACAGGCTGTCAGGAAAAAACCGTCCCTGATTATTGATGTGCTGAAGGTGTTTGCAGGGCTGTAGTTGAACCGATGATTGAACTGTTAAAAGAACTAAATCTTTCAAGATTCCTCTGCTTCGATCTTGAAACTACCGGTCTTAATCCGGCAGGCGATGCCGTTATTGAATTCGCAGCTGTGCTTTTCGAAAATGGAAAACCTGCCGAAAGGCTCGCCTTTCTTTGCAATCCCGGTCAGCCAATCAGTCCCGAAGTGGAGGATTTAACCGGCATCACCACCGCTATGCTGACGGGCTGTCAACCTTTTGAAAAGCATCTCGGTGAGTTGCTGGAATTTTTAGGCGATGAACCACTGGTGGGACACAATATCGGCTTCGATCTTGGCTTTTTGAAAAGTTATTGCCGACGACACCGGGAATTCAAACGCCATCGAATTAACAATCTGACCTACGATACTTTACTATTGGCGCAGGCATTTTATTTCTATCTGCCCAATCACCGCCTTTCAACCGTCAGCGACTATTGCGGGTTGTCTACTGAAAATGCCCATCGCGCCGCAGCCGATGCACTGAATTCCGGTCGGATATTTCTACAACTGATCCCCGAAGTGTTAAAATACAGCCTCGATACGCTTCAGCAAATCAACTACGTGCTCAAAGATACCGATGATCCCAATAAATGGATCTATCAAAACGCAGCAAAACGGGTGTTGCTTACCAAAAGTCTCGGACCCGGGAAAAAACCAAAAATCAACTGGCAGGCTCCCGGTAATCTCTACGGTACAAGTCCAAAAGACAAGGACTCTGCCGCCGGAGCCATGAGCGAAGCGGATTTAGACTCCTTTTTCGACCAAAAAGGCTTATTAGCAGAGCGGCTGACAAATTTTGAAATGCGTACCCAACAGCACGTGATGGCGCAACTGGTCTTCGAGGCTTTGAGCGGTGGTAAATCGGCTGTAATTGAAGCCGGAACCGGAGTAGGGAAGACCCTGGCTTATCTGATTCCGTCTATCCTGTGGCAAAATCAGAGCAGACCGAATCATGCACGGATCGTCATTGCCAGCAATACAAAGACTCTGCAGGAACAAATTTTCTATAAAGAAATTCCATTTGTGCACGATAAACTGAATCTGAATTTCAAATCCGCTTTACTGAAGGGACGTTCCAACTATATCTGCCTGACCCGCTGGAATCAATTTCTGGCGGATATCGAAAATAAATTGCATATCACCAATCGTTCAGCGATTATTCCCATCATCATCTGGCTGGTTCATACCAAAACGGGCGACATTGCCGAAAACAGTGGTTTCAGAATCAGACAGAATCCGTATATCTGGAATGAAATTGTTTCGGAACCGGGTTATTGCACCACCAGTGTATGTCAAAAGTATAATGGTTGTTTCCTCGGCAACATACGCTTTCAAGCCGGCGGCGCCGACCTCATCGTCGCAAACCATTCACTCTTGCTCTCCGACGCCGCTTCCGACAGTGCGGTTTTACCACCCTACGATGTCGTTATTATTGATGAAGCCCATAATCTGGAAAAAAATTCCTACAACTATTTTTCTTCCCGTATCAATCTACAAATGCTGCTTTCAAAATTAAATATGGTCTACAATGCGTCACCCGTGGAGCGGGGCTTACTGATTGATGCCCTGCAGCTGCTGAGCCAATATAAAAAAATTAGCCAGATTGAAAGCTATATCCTGCAATTGAAGGATCATATCAACGATCTCAACCTGACCGCCGGAATATTTTATAAATCGGTCTATCAATCTTCATTGCAGAAACTGCATAATAATCGTGGCTATGCTCTAAAACAGCGCTATAAACGGTTCAAGGAGGAATTCCCGTCCCTTGAAACCGAGTCCCGGACATTCATTTATGAATTGGATACAACCGTTACCGCGCTGCGGGAGTTGGTTTTACGGATTGACCATCTGGTCAGTGATTTGCCCGAAGGTTTCGATGAATTGCGCTTGCGGTTTACAAATATTATTGCGGAACTGGAGGAATATCTCAGTACTTTGCGAACAATCGAAGCCAGCGCCGATGATACGCTGATTTTCTGGTATGAAGTTAAGGTAAACGGCAACGAATATGGCGTTGAATTTGCCTCTACGCCGCTGGATATATCCGAAACCCTGTACAAAAAATTGATTAAGGAAAAAAAGACTACGATCCTGACTTCGGCAACGATGCGGATTGCCGATTCCTTCGATTATATTCTCGAACGCACCGGAATATCGAGATTGGGAAATAAAAACTTTTTCTACGATACGGTGGGTTCGCCCTTCGATTATGCACATCAGATGCGGTTTATTACTTACCACCGCGAAAAGGGTAGCAGCGAAACAGCCACGCTTTCCCGACTCATTATTGATCTGGCTAATCATTTTAACAGAGGCATCATGGCGCTGTTTACATCCTATTCGGCTCTGGAGCAGGTCTACCGAAATATCCGGACCGAGTTTCAGAAACTGGGTGTTACCCTTTTGGCTCAGGGGATTGGCGGCTCTCAGACTACACTTCTGGATCAATTCCGTCAAGAAAAGGCATCGGTGTTACTTGGAACCAGCAGTTTTTGGGAGGGAGTGGATGTGGTTGGTGATTCACTGGAAATCCTGATCATCAGCAAATTGCCTTTCCCCGTCCCGTCTGAACCCATTATCGAGGCAAATGTGGAAAAACTGCGGCTGGCGGGGGGCAATCCGTTCAATGAATACTATGTGCCTGAATCGGTTTTAAAATTTCGCCAGGGAATCGGTCGGCTGATTCGCTCCAAAAACGACAAAGGTGTCGTCATCAATCTCGACGACCGGATTGACAAAAAGGCTTATGGACAATTCTTTAAACAATCAATTCCGGTTGAAGCGCTGACTATTACTGACCTGATGTCGCTTAATCGGGAAATAGAACTCTTTTTTAATACATAATTATAATGGTAATCTCAAACCCGCCGAGCATTTTCGAGAACATAGCCGCCACAGGAGAAATGCTGCTGGCGACAAATGTCACCTCGCTCAGTCACCTGCAAAATGCGAGATATTTCCGGCACGAAAATGAAATCATTGTGTTATTACCCACTGAATCAATCTCCGCCAGACATCTGCGCTACAATCCCTACATTCACGGAATGATTCCCGCAACCGAAAACTCTTCCTTCGATAACATTAAAATAGATGCTTTTGCTGAGCAATTGCGGGATAGCGGTCAACTGGAGCGCATAGGAGCTAAATTTCCGTCGGGTGGTTGGACTGCTTTATCGGAGAATCAACTTGCCTTCAGATTTAAACCGATGCGAATAGAATGGATGAACGGTTCAGATACAGTCGGATGTCTCACTCTGCCTGCGAACGAACCGCAGTTGCTACACTGTTTTTTCTTCGGTATTTGGGCGAGAATAAAACGCTGGGCGGGGATATTACGCGCCCCCTTTTTCAGTGCCTCGATCGCACCGGTTGTCCTGGGTGCTGCCGTCGCTTATAACCGACAATCAGAAATCCACTGGGGACGACTCCTACTGACACTGCTGGGGGCTATATATGTCCATGCCGCCGCAAATGTCATCAATGATTATTATGATCATCGTTCCGGAAACGATGCGGGCAACCGGTATCCGACGGCTTTTTCCGGGGGAAGTCGCATGATTCAGGAAAAAATTATCACACCTGCAACCGGATTTTTTATCGCCCTGTCCCTTTTTGCTGTTACAGTGGCAATCGGTCTGTATTTGAATGCTGTTACTAATGGAAATATTATTCTGATTATTGGACTGGTCGGTACTTTTTTCGCATTCGGTTATTCGGCAATGCCTCTGAAACTGGCTTACCGCGGCATCGGCGAGTTTGCCATCGTCAGCGCTTTCGGACCGTTAATTGTTATGGGAACCTATTATGTCCAGGTTCAATCGCTGGATTTGATTCCCCTGCTGATTTCGATTCCTACCGGGATTTTGGTGGGACTCATTCTGTTCATCAACGAATTTCAGGATATGACTGCCGACGCAGAGGTGAATAAAAACACCCTTGTTGTAAAGCTAAAATCTAAAAAAGTGGCATTTTATGTCTATTCGATATTATTGATTTTTGTCTATATCTGGTTGGTTTGTTTTACAATTTTGGGCGTATTTCCGATCTGGACGTTGTTAACCTTCATTACCATCCCGATGGTTTACCGTGCGATCCAGATAACCTCGAAACATTACGATAAAATCGAAGAACTAATACCCGCAAACGCCTTGACGATCGGGATTCATCTGTTACTGACTCTGCTGGTATCGGTAGCATTTTTATTAGATGCCATTTGGTGAGAAACGCCGGGAGACCTTGACCTTTGAGAGGCAGTATCGTAAATTAGCACGCTTTTTTGAAAAATGGGGTGTCGTCCAACGGCAGGACACATGACTCTGGATCATGGTATCGGGGTTCGAGTCCCTGCACCCCAGCACCGATTTAAGATTACCTTGTTATTTAAAAATTGATTGTGAAAGGGTTTAAGATACCATGATCCTCATGGTATCGGGGTTCTCCCAAAGGGATCCCGATTATTCG
>DSAS01000064.1 GCA_011046365.1 Fidelibacterota bacterium | reverse complement strand
TTAATTTAAGATAATTCTGGCGAAGTGTCAACAGACGCACCGCACCGTGAATGCACCTTGTAAATTTCGATATTATCCTTATATTTTTCAGTATGATCCGATCGGATTCAGATAGAAAACCAACTACGAATATTCACTTTTTCAGGTTTTTTCTCTCTATCCGGGCAACGATCCTTTTATCGTCGCTGATCACCTCGGCAAAGGGTCTGGATTGCGCTTATCATTTTGACATCCGGTTTGCCGAACCAACTCACCGCGTTACAATTCGGGAAGAAGTTAAGATTACCAATCACTCACCAGTTCCGCTGGATACTATCTATTTTCACCTCACACCCAATGCCTACGCCTCCACCCGCAGCCGCTACTATCAGGCGAGTGAAAACCTGCTGAATGAGCCCTTGCAATTGAATATTCGATCAATTACCGGCTTCGGGACAACCTGTAATTATAAATTGACAAACATTACCAGTCTGCTCGTGGTTCTGCCGAATGTTGTACCCGTTGACAGCAGCATCGTCCTTGAGATTAATTATACCATCATCATCCCGGAAGGCAATCATCCCGCCTGCCCCAGCTACAGCGGCGCGGATTTTCGCCTGATTGACTTTTTCCCCAAAGTTGAACGGCTGGGAACGACGGGCTGGACGCCCTCAAAATATGATCGTCTGGCGCCCAGCACGATTGACCCGGCAACTTTCAGCCTGACTATTCAACTGCCGGATCATTATGCGGTGGTTAGTTCGCTGGATATTGACACAGTTCAGACTGTCCAAAAAGGATTTAAGACACACCGCTTCCAGCCGGCTGTTATCCGCGATCTGGCGATTGTCTTTTCCGCCAATCAGACGGTGATTCCCCTTGAGCACAGGGATATCGCCATTCAGATCATGCTGCCTAAATCCGTAGACCGGCGCTTTCGACTTTCGAAAAACACGACGCTGCAAAGAGTAACCAGCAGCATTCTTGATGATTATAATGCCCGCATCGTTCCCTACCCGCATAATCATCTCGCAATCACCACGGCGAAAATTCCCGGCGGTGTAACCACCGCCAACCTGATTATCCTAGACACCAAAGAGATTAACGCGATTGCCAAGCTGGATTACCACTCCATCAATGCCTATGCTCAATCCATTGCCGAGCAATATTTTCACTATTATATCTTTGAAGATCCCAATGCTTCCGACTGGATCCACACCGGATTAGCCGGTTATGTGGCGAGCAATTATATGCGCACCCATTATCAGGAGTTGGTGAAAAGCATTCAGAATAAACCGGCTGACAACGTCAAGCCGGGCGATACGCTGCTCCGGATGGCGACTCTGGCTGCCGCCCAGGAAAACATCGGGCATCCGCTGCAATCCCGCCTGGCAAAGAGTGATACCCCACTGCTGGTGGATCAGATCCAGTATTTTAAAAGCCAGAAAGTCCTGCAGATGCTTCAGACCTATGTCGGCGATTCACTGTTCCAAACCGCACTGCTTGAATTTCTGAACCGCTTCGCCTATCAGCCTGCCAGAGCCCCGGATTTCCTGGACATATTGGAGCAGACAAGCAGCAAGGAGTTGGCGCTGTTCGAGGAACTATGGATAAACTCCGACAACATCCCGGATATTAAAATTAAAAGAGTAAAACAGAATTATAATAAATCGGAAAGTCATTACGAAACCCAGGTGATCATTATCGGCGAAGCCCTGAAAGTCATACCCGTAGAGATTGAAGCCATTACAAAAAACCTGGATACACTGCGTACCGTGACCGGCATTGATCCCGCCGGACGCGACACAAGCATATTTTTTTCCCAATTCCCGTTACAGAAAATCGCCCTGGACCCGCACCGCAAAATCTGGGAATTTAATCGCCTGAACAACAACTATCCCTCAAAAGTGCTGTTCAACTTTCTGATTGCCCTGCCGAATATTGATGCCTATCAGGTTTTTTACTATCCCACTTTCGACTTTAACCGGCGTGACGCCGGTCGGATCGGCATTAAATTCCGGGGTCGCTACTGGATCAACATGCGCCCGCTTTTCCCATCCCAAAGCCTGGATGAATGGACTCTCGGGCTCAACTACGGAATCCGCAGCCAAACAGTTGGTTATGATATCAGCTACAGCACCTCAATTCTGGCTCTGTTCTTTCAACCGCGAATCCATTTTCGGTCGCGCGACTACTTCGGTCTGAACGAGACCTCCATCAAATCGGAAATTTATATCGGTGAAATCAAATATCCGTTATTACACAGGATTCAGGGATATAAAAAATTGAATTTCGGCATGCGCTACCAGAATGTCCGCACCCTTGAATTTCTCAATGAAAACAGCTGGCAGAAAGGCAAACTCTTCAATCCCTTTGCCGAATTCATCAACTTTCACAACTGGGGCGATTACCGTCACATAACCCGTGTCAATTTCAGCCTCGGTCTGCCTGAATTTGATACGGATTACCGTTTTCAAAAACTGGTTTTTGACACCCAACTGAAATACCGACCCGCCCATGATATCTGGCTCTACCAGCGGATTTTTCTGGGTGCTTCCGGCGGGCAGATCCCCCTGCAGAATTATTTCTACTTTTTCGGAAAAAACACCCTGGAAAACATGAGCTTCAAGTCCTTTCGCCTGGTCAAGGGTGCCGGCGATATGCGCGGTTACGGTGCCAATTCGCCGAAGGGGCGCAATATTATCACCAGCAACACCGAAGTACGCTGGAGCTACGCCGCCATTGAGCCCACCGCCTTTGATCTGGTCCTCTTTTTCGACAGCGGATTAATTTCACAATCCATCCAGAGTATCAACACCAGACAGCTGAAGTTTGACGCCGGCATCGGCACCGAATTCAATGCCCTGGAAACCGTTGCGGTTGGGATGCACATCCCCTTCTGGGTCTCCCACCCGGTGGATGACAAAAACCAATTCGCCCTGCGCTGGGTAGTGTCGCTGGATTTGAATCTGTAACAACTTCTGAATTTTGCGCCCAGGCATAAAATTCAAACAGTTCATTAATCCAGATTATGTGAGCTTGCTCACAATGTTACCCGTTAATTGACTTGATTTTAGGCAATATATTTACTAACATGTTTTTGTTATTTACGAGAATGAAATCACCCCTTAAATCTTATTTTACTTTAAGATTTTTTCTCTATTTCTATGATTCATATTTTCAAGTGCAAAATACCATTTTAAAAATCATCATTTAAAGAAGAACTCACCTAAAGGAGGGGGACTAAAATGCATCTTAATAATTTATCAAAGGCAACTGCCGTGTTCTTTGCGCTGATGTTCACCGCATATTTAACCTATGCACAAAGTGTTTCAATCACCGATCTGCGTCAAAACGATCGCACCGGTACACCCTTTCATCTCGATCAGGTGGTGACCACCAGCGGCGTGGTGACCGTAGCCGCTGAATTCGGGACAGCCGGACCAGCCTATATTCAGAGTGAAGAAGCCGGGATTGCCATCTACGGTGCCGATCTCGTCGCACAGCTGAACAGCGGTGACTATATCAGCATTACCAGCCAAGTGGGTTTTTATAACGGGCTGACCCAGTTTGTCTATGATCCCGAAAACTCTGCAATAACCGTAGAGAGTTCCGCCCTCATGCCGGCAGCCTGACCCACCGGTATTTTGGAAATCCTGAATCAGCGCTGGGATAGTTTCGAAGCTCTGGAAAGCAGTCTGCTGAAGCTGGAAAACGTGACTTTCCAGACCCAGGGAGAGTTTGCGGGCAATAAAAACTATATCGTTAGCGACGGCTCCAATACTCTGGATATCCGGATTGACAACGACGTTAATCTCGTAGGGACACCAATTCCCACCGAAGCGGTAACAATCATCGGTGTACTCAGTCAGTTTGATGACAGTTCACCCTACAGTTCAGGCTACCAGCTGCTGCCACGGTCGGTCAATGATATTATTGAGAGCGGTGGTGGCGGAAGCGGTGAATCCACCGTCTGGGATTTTGAAACCGGTTTGGAAAATTGGCAGGTGGAGGAAGGTACGGCGGATATCGTTACCCTCCATCCCTTCAGCGGCACAAATGCCGTTCAGGTTTCGGATAATCCTGATACCGTAAATAACACTCTCACATTTTTTAACAACACCTACACCGGCTTTACACCGGGTGATGTTATTAAAGTCCATGTCTGGATAGATGATCTCTCCGGCGTTAACGGGGTTCAACCCTTCATCCTATTCGAAAACGAATGGTTTAACAACTGGTACAATGCCGCTGATTTGACTCCCGGTACGTGGAACGAATTACACGTCACTATCCCGGCGGATCACCCAACGCCACTGAGCATGTTCGGGGTCCAGGTCGTAGGGATAAATGCAAAATCACTTCCGGTCTTTTTCGTAGACCTGATAACCATAGAAAGCAGCAATTTAGAAAGCCGGCAGGTTACTTTCCGGGCTGATATATCCGATCTGCTGGAAGAGGGATTTCAAAAAGGAATGCACCAGTTGGAGGTTCGCGGTGATTTTTGCGGTTGGGGCACGGGACCGGTTCTGGAACCGATCGGCGAAACAACCTACGGTATTACTATATCGGTACAGGGCAACGCCGGTCAGGATATTTTGTGGAAATTTGCCGCCAGTCCCGGTGAAATGTTTATAGACAACGGCTGGGAATTGGGGGCTAACCGAAGTTTTCCTTTTCCCGCTGCTGACACTACCCTGGCTATCGCATTTCCGAATATCTATTCCTCCCGGAAAACAGTTGCCGAAGCCCGCAATATCGGCGTCGGGCGGGTTGTTCCCACCGGCGGAGTCCTGACGACTCCCAATTTCGGAGCAAGCTCTACCGAATATGCCCTGCAGGATGGCAGCGCCGGAATCATTCTCTATTTAGCCGGGATTGACCTGCGGCTTAATTACCGCGATCAGATTGAAGTCACCGGTCGAATCGCAGAGTATAACGGCAAACTGGAAATTATTCCGGAGTCCTACGACAATAATATGGAAAATGCTGTGATTGTAACCGGAAATAACGCAACCTTACCGGCTGTCCAGACTTTGACCATCGCACAGATTCTAACGAACGGAGAGGAGTATGAATCCGAACTGGTACGGATCAATCAGGTGAATATCCAGGACGGCACCTGGCCTGCAGAAAACCAGGACGCCAATCTGACCATTGCCGATCAAACCGAAACTCCCCTCACCATGCGCATTGACAAGGAGACGGATATTGACGGTTCAGCTCAACCCGAATCGGCATTCGATGTCGTCGGCGTTATCACTCAATTTGACAATACCGAGCCCTATAATTCAGGCTACCAGATCATGCCGCGCTTCCTGTCCGACATCATTACCGGGTCTGGCGAACCGGGCGACTACACCATCACCTTTCAGGCTGATTTGACAAATTTTATTGCCAACGGTTGGTTCGATCCTGCAGTTCCGGGGGATTCAATCGTCGTGAATGGTGATTTCAATGGCTGGGATGCTCATCAGAAAATGATGCTCAGTGAAACCAACCCTAATATTTACCTCTTTACGACCATAGTAACCGGTCATCCCGGCGATGTTATCGAATGGAAATTCCGGATGTTTCCCGATTCGAAATGGACCAATTCAGGCTGGGAAAGTATCGAAAACCGATCCTTGACTTTAAGTGAGCCGGAAATCCTGCTTGACCCGGTCGAACCTGTTATTTACTACCGGGGGACACCCATTGCGCATGACGTCAGTGTCACCTTTTCGGTAGATTTGACCAACACAGCCGAAAATTTCAGTGGAATCTCTCTGCAGGGCAACGCTCTTCCGCTCAGCTGGACATTGGGTTCGAATCCGATGATCCATAATGAGGGTGCTGGTATCTATAACCTCGATGTCCTGTTTCCTGCCGGGACCGGGAAAACCGTGGAGTACAAATATGCGGCGGCTAGCGATACCGGCTGGGTCTGGGAAGCATTCGATGGCAATCGCCGCTTCGAAATTGACGACAGTTCTCCGACACAGATTCTGCCGACCGATGAGTACAACGTCGGTGGTAGTACCACCAACGCCTGCGCCTTTTTTAATGGTCAAAGTAATCGTCTGCGCGCCGCTGACAATAGCCCCATCAACCCGGCAGCCAATCCAGGCGCATATATGATTACCGGCAAGACGATAACCGTCGAAGCCTGGGTTTTTCCCATGGATCTACCCGATAACGGAAAATCCGCGGTCCTGGTTTCCCGCCCATACTGGAATGCCGATCCCTGGTACGCGTATGAGCTGCGGATCAACAATTTCGGTTCGGCTGACGATCCGCGTTTCGATTTCGCCGTCAGCGACGGCAATCCGGGCGGCGCCAGTATCGGCGTCCTGAGCGATACTCCGATCACCATCGGACAGTGGACCCATATTGCCGGTACCTATGACGGCAGTTTTCTGCGCCTGTATATTAATGGTGTCCCCGCTGGCGAAGCGCCCTTCACGGCAAACATCGGACCCGGTGATGCCGGTTTATATATCGGTGGTAACTGGAGCTCCTTTTTCAACGGCGCCATTGATGACGTCCGGCTCTGGAATTTCTGCCGCAGTCAGGCGGATATCCAAAGCGCAATGACCGAACCGCTCAGCGGCGACGAAGCCGGACTGGTGGGTTATTGGCCCCTCGATCAGGCTATTGACGTAAATGGTACATATCCGGTCTGTGCGGATTTAACCACCAACCATAATGATCTCCTGCTGCAGTGGGGCGCCCGGATCGTTTCGGGAGCAGCGCCAACGGCAGAGCCGCAGGCTTCGCCCGAATTCCAGGTACAGGAACTCTACGGAGTCGCTAATTCCGACCACGTTTACCGACCGCTCTGTTACGGTTGGCCGGAACCCACCCTGACTCTGCTCAGCGGTCCCGAAGGGATGGTCATAAGCGATGGCTTGCTGGTATGGACACTCACCCTGTCCGGACACTATGCCATTCAGCTGCAAGCCGAAAACTCCGCCGGTACGGCAACGGCTAATTATCATCTCTGGGTCGATCCGGTCCAAATGAGTACCGATGTTCACAACAATAACAACACCCTGCTGAGTGTTTTCAATAACGGTTTTATCGGCGATACTCCATACGGTCCCACCGGCAATGGATTTCAATACTACGGCACTAACGGATTATTTTCGGGTACCCTTATCATTGCCCAAAATTCGGACCAGGTCGCCGGGAAATTATACAATTATGAGTTCGGCACACTGGAGCCGGTGCAACCGATTACCAGTTCCCTGGCGGGATTTAATCAGGCGTATGAGAGTCGTTTTAACGACGAGCGCATGGTGAATTCCATCGGAGTGGAAATCGTCCAGCGGACGCATTCCAAGTCCACTGCACCGGATCAGAATTACGTCTTGATTGAATATGAAATCCACAACAAGTCCGGAAAGTCGCTCAGCAATCTCTACATCGGTCTGGCGATGGATTGGGATATCGGTAGCGATCCCGCCCAAAATTTCGGCGGTTATGACCCGGACCACCGGCTGAGCTATGCCTATTTAAACAGTGAAACGCCCTATTTTGGAATCAGTGCCCTGACTGGTCAGGTTTCCGGACATAAGACCTGGCTAATCAATTCGGTGCAGGATGAAGGTGCCGACGAATTCCTGTATCAAGCAGTGCGGGAATTTAGCGACCCGCCCCCCTCTGCTGGAGACATGCGGAATATTCTGGGAACCGGACCTTACACGATTCCCGAAAACGGGTCTGTTAATGCTGCCTTCGCAATTATCGGCGGAGACAATCTGGAGGATCTGAGGATCAATGCCGCGGCTGCCGCAGCCGTTGATCTGGGCGGTGAAGTTCCGGAACTCTCCCATTTCAGCCCGGTCTATTCTGGCAATCCCTATCTGGCGATGAATATATATATCACCGCCGCCACAATAGATGGTATTTCACTCAGCGTCGGCGACGAAATCGGTATCTTTGACGGTGATGTCTGTGTCGGTGCCGGAGTGGTGACCGGCGGTTTTGATCCCTATCTGGCTTTGGTCGCCTCCACCGACGACCCGACTACAACTGAAAAAGACGGTTTTACTCCCGGACATCCGATCAGTTACCGCCTGTGGGATAACGACCAGAGCCTCGAAATCATCAGCATTCAGCCCGACTATAGCTCCGGGGACGGTACCTTTGCATCGCAGGGAACGGCGGTGCTCAGTCTCGCCGGCAGTCTGAGTATTTCTCAGACTCTCAATCTCGATCAGGGCTGGAATATCGTTTCTTTCTATGCGATCCCTGGCAATGCCAATATGCTGAATATATTTCAGGAACTCACCGGCAACGGCAGTCTGATTAAAATTCAGGATGAGACCGGCAATGCGGTGGAGAATGTCGCCGGTATCGGCTGGGTCAACAATATTAACAATCTGGCTGTCACGGAAGGCTATTATGTCAAAGTGGCTGCCAGCCAATCCCTGAATATCGAAGGCAGTGGCATTACCCTGCCGCTGGACATACCACTGTCAGCCGGCTGGAATATCATGGGCTATCCGGTCAATGCCGCCCAGAGTGCTCTGAACATTGTCCAACCATTAATCAATGACGGTAAATTGCTGAAGGTTCAGGATGAAACCGGTCGTGCAATCGAGGAGCTGCCCTCTATCGGTTGGCAAAATGGTATCGGTGATTTCGAACCGGGCAAAGGCTATTACATAAAAGTCAATAGCGCCTCATCCGCCATCGTCACGCAGCCCACCAAATCCGCCATTGCGAAATCCCTCACAGCCGCTAGCGCAGCGCCCCCCGATCACTATTTACCGGTGGTAACGACAAATCCCTATCTACCGATGAATGTCTACGTCATGCAGGCGGATGTGGAAGGCGAACCTCTGCGAGCCGGCGGCGAGATCGCCATCTATCATCAGGACAGGTGCATCGCAGCGGCATCAATAGCCTCTTCGCTGAATAGTGACAATGCCTACCTGCCGCTGATTATCGGCGCCGATGATCCGCTCACGCAAGCGACCGAAGGATTCGGCGAAAACGATCCTATTTATTTCAAAATGTGGGATGGTAACGAAGAACTTATGGTATCCGTAAAGGCAGTGAAGTATGCCGACAATCCCGGACTCCTCAAATTCAATGCCCGGGGCACGATTGTTGTCAATCTCGAGGGTACGCGGATTCCGAAAGAGTATTGCTTGCGTCAGAATTATCCCAATCCCTTTAATCCGGCGACGACTCTGCGCTACGAATTGCCCGAACCCGGAAAAGTGGAGATTCGAATCTTCGATCTTCAGGGACGAACAGTCAATCAACTGGTTTCCGCATTCCAGGATGTGGGCAAGTACACAGTCGTCTGGAATGGTTGCGACAGTCGCGGTAATCAGGTTCCCAGTGGCATCTATTTCTATCAGCTGAAAAGCGGATCATTCAGTAAAACCCGTAAAGCCGTTCTGATGAAATAATTAAGTCTGTGAGGTTATGATGAAAAAAATATATTGCTGCCTAGCAATTCTACTCCTCGGCAATGTCCAGTTTGCAGAGGCGCAGGAACCCGAACCAGTCCATTTTCAACCGGTCTACAGCGGCAATCCCTACCTGGCGATGAATTTTTACCTCACCGCCATTACCATTGACGACACAACGGCTGAGGTTGGTGACGAAGTCGGCATTTTTGATGGCGACATCTGTGTCGGTGCGGGAATCGTCACCGGTCCGCTCGGAGAATATCTGGACCTAGTCGCCGCCAC
>DSAS01000007.1 GCA_011046365.1 Fidelibacterota bacterium | reverse complement strand
TCGATTTCGTGGTGCCCATGAATTATAGCACCGATGCCGAGCAGTTTGAGAGTATTTTAAAAAAGATAGATCCGCTGATTTCCAAAGACAAAATCTGGATGGGGATCGGTGTTTACAACCAGGGGCGCTACGAAGCCCTGACTAAAATTATGATCACCTATGCCAACGGCTACGACCGACTGGTCTTTTTCTCTTATAAATCCCTCGCCAGTCAACACAACTATTTTCCCACCTTACGCAAAGCCTTTTTTATTGACCGGTAAAAGCCGTTACGAATCACATAATGTCCGAAATTTTCCGGGTCGTTGACACCGCTGTGTAAACGGGTGTGTTGTATTGACTTATACTTTTTTATTATTAAATTAACTCAAACATAACGTTTAATGTTATATTAAGGGAACATTGGGGATTGGAGATGGCATTATTAGAAGTCTGTTTTGTTGATGACACACCGCTTGCCGCTTATCTCGGTGTGATTCTGCGGAAACCGGATTCGGTGGTCTGGCTGCGCCGGCATAATCAGAAAAAAATCGTGAGCCAGTTGGAGTCAACCCTGGTGGGGCAGTTGTCCGCCAGTTATGAGAGCCGGGAAATTAAAAATGATCCGGATGAGTTTACCAAACAGTGTCAACTAATTATCCGGGACTATCCTGAACATGAAATTATTCTGAATGCCACCGGCGGTGATCGCTTGCAGATGCTCCTGGCGGCGGAGATTTTCAGAAAAGCCGGCAAGGAAGTATTCTACATTGATGTGGACCGTTCACACTTAGTTAATATTGAGTCCGGTGAAAAAAAATCCTTTCAGATCAGCATCACGGTCAATGAATACGCCGCAATTCATGGAGTGGAAATTGAATCGGGGGTGCGCTATGATCCGGAGATTGGTAAGCGCAGCGGTTTATCCTATTTTATCGGCAATAACCTTGATGAAATCATTCCCTTTATTGATTCGATTCGTCAGGAATGGATAGACATGGGTGATGAGAAGCGGGATATCCAATGGCGCATGAACGGACAATATCATCGTTTTGTGATCAGTTATGAGGCTGCCAGTAACAAAATGCGCTTCCGTTTTGGTACCGAGGAAAAGCATAAAACCGTCGAGATTGCCGAAAATTGTGGCGACTTTATCTTTAACGGTGGCTGGCTTAGAGAGTTGGTCTTTTTACGGGTTCACCGGAGTCAGTACGACGATGTGCGTATGGATGTTCGTTTAAACCGGGAGTCGCTGCCGGATGGTGTGCGGGCGGAATCAATGCTGGATATCGCTATGATGAAGGGCTGCCATTTTCATATCTTCCAATGTTTCTCTTATCCCATTACCCGGGAATCTTTTATCGAGTTGAAAGCGGTTCAGCATAGCGTTCAGCTGCTCAACGCCACCGGTTTTATCTTTCTGGCGCACCGACCACACCGGGGATTTATTGAGCGCACCAAGGATTACGGCTTGAACATCATTTATGGACGCCGGATTCCCAATTTTACACTTTAATATCACTTTGCAAAGGCAATACATGTCGCGCCGGAGAGGATGATTATCCCGCCCAGCAGGCGCTCGCGGAGATTGGTCTCCTTGAACAGAACCGCGCCGTAAATTATCGCAAACAGCAGACTCAGACGTTTGATCGATATCATATACGCCACCTGGATCATGCCGATTGCGGAGAAATGGGCGACTGCCATTAGCGCCATCGCCAGCCCGATTTTGAGTTTCGGAACAGGGAATTTGAAAAGGATACCGTAGTTTTTTCTTTCGGTAAAAAGTAAAATAAGTGAAAATCCCAATGCCAGCAGCGAAAAATAGATGATTGTCATAAACAGCGGCGATGATTTGATGATCGCGACTTTCCCGTAGGTGGCAGTGACCGAGTAGAGAAGCGCTACTATTAGCATGTATAATGAACCGCGGTTTCTAATAATTGCCAGCCAGGGTTCCAGTATGCCGTATTTAGCCCGATCAATCTGGAGAATATAGGTGCCGAATGAAACGAGTACGACACCAATGATACCGACGATTGAAAGTGTTTCGCCCAAAACGACGACCGGAACCAGCAGCAGAAATATAGGGGTAAGCCCCAGATAAGGAATCGTCAGCGACAGCGGAGCGATCTGAATGGCGCGCATGTAAAGAAACGTGGTGATCAGATCGAGTGTCACCAGCAGCGTCATCGCCGACCAGAATCCGGGCTGAATCTCCGGTATTTCGATAAAAAACAGCAGCGGCAGTAAAAACGGCAGTGCATAAAATTCCCGCACCCAGGCAAGCACAATCGCCGGGGTGCGGGTCGCCTCTTTTTTAGATAATGCGTCGGCGGTGGCAAAGAAAAAGCCGGATAAGATGCTGATAAAATACCACATATTTTTCCTGAATTAATTAAGCCCTTGAAAACGATCAAATTTAGAATAAGAAAAAAGGAATAACAAGAGCGAAAGATGGCAATAAAAACTTGCATTTTGAACATATGTGCATTATATTCATTATGAACTTATGTTCATTATAAAAGGAAAAACCGATGCCAAGACCTCAGAAAGAACGTAAAGTACTTGAGCCGCCTAAAATCCAGGGGCTGAAACCCGTGGGTGTACCGGCGCGGTTTCTGGACCGGATTTACCTGACGGTAGGCGAATATGAAGCCATTCGTCTGGCGGATTACGACGGACTCGATCATCAGCAAGCGGCGGAAATCATGGGCGTATCGCGTCCGACTTTTACCCGTCTGATTGAGAAAGCCCGCCGCAAGGTAGCCGAATCCATCGTTGATGTTAAAGAGTTGGTCATCGAAGGTGGTAACTATTCCTTTGCCACGCAACTGCAGCGCTGTATGGATTGTGGTGAGTTTGTCCGCTTCCAATTCCCAAAGCAGATGACGACTGTTTGCAGTACCTGCGGTTCGTCGAATATAGTCCATTTGAATGAATGGTTCGCCGGGCGCGGGGGTCATGGTTTTGGTAGGCGCGGTGGCTTTCGGAGAGGTCATGGTCATCAAGGATAACAATAAACACAAGGAGGTGAAATATGCCAAGAGGTGATGGAACAGGTCCCGCTGGAATGGGACCCGGCAGTGGTTTTGGAAGAGAAACGGGTGGTCAGGGTGGTCGCGGTCGTATGGGTGGTCCGGCGGCTGCGGGACCCAGTGGCGATTGCGTTTGTCCGAAGTGCGGATTTCGGGTACCCCACTTGCGGGGACAGCCGTGCAATCAGCGCGAGTGTCCCAAGTGTGGTACCATAATGACAAGAAGTTAACAAAATACTAAAAAAAAGGAGGTTACTATGCCCAGAGGAGATGGAACAGGTCCTACCGGAATGGGACCGATGACAGGTCGGGCAGCCGGATACTGTGCCGGCTATGATCGTCCCGGTTTTGCCAATCCCTATGTTCGTGGTGGTTTTGGCTTTGGATACGGGCGCGGTCTGGGCCGCGGATTCCGCGGTGGATTTGGCAGAGGTTTCGGTTATTATCCGGTTGCTCCGGCATATTATGGGGCGCCGGTCAGCTGGAACGCTCCTACGAAAGATCAAGAGCTGGAGATGCTGAAACAGCAGGCTTCAAATTTTGAACAGAGTCTTGAGGATATCAAGAAGCGAATCGGCGAGCTGGAAGAGTAATTGTGGTCTTGTAGGGCGGGTAATGAATCGCCCGCCCTATTGATCCAGACCTTAGCAATCTGGTCTGAAGAAGAATTTAGCAGAGGAATCGTTATGCCGGGCAGAGGAATGAGACATGGAATGGGCATGGCTCGTGGTGGGCGACAGCGCCAGCAGAAGTATTTTGGCAGAAGTAGCGGAATACCTAGCGTTGGCGGATATTTTATCGTTGGACTCCAACGAATGGGTGTACTCTTACTGGATAAATTGGGCAGTCAAACGGCAAGAATTCCCAAAATTACTCCGTCACCTAAACTGGAAAGTACCGGGAATAATCTATTCATCGGAACAACGGAGAAACAAATCGGAATTGCCGGCAAGTTGCGGGCTGTTATTAATTATGATCAATGCCTGAACTGTGGCGTTTGCATGCCGGCGTGTCCTTTGGGCGCCATTATTACTGTCGATAAAGTACCGACGATTAATCAGGACATATGCAATGGCTGTGGACGATGTCAGGTAAAATGCCCGGTTGATGCAATAAGTATAACAAAAATATAAAATTCATGGGGATATAAGTTTCAATGTACGCTTATGGTCCGGTGCCATCCAGAAGATTGGGAAAGTCCATCGGTGTCAGCCCAATTCCCGCCAAGGTTTGTTCCTATTCCTGTGTTTATTGTCAATTGGGACGAACCTCGAAGCTGCAGGCGAGGCGAGAGCGTTTCTTTCCGAAAGAGGATATCCTGCGGGATATTGAAGCAGTTGTAAAATCAGAGTCGGCGGATGTCATTACCTTTGCGGGTGATGGTGAGCCGACACTCTGCGATGATTTGGGGTGGCTCATACAAAAGGCGAAGCAGGAATTTGGTTTGCCAACGGCTGTTATTACCAACGGATCGCTGCTGTTTCATAGCGACGTTCAGACCGAACTGCTGGCGGCGGATATAGTGATTCCCACACTGGATGCCGGCAACCCGGCTGTTTTTCGGGAAATCAACCGTCCCCACCGAGCCGTGGAATTTTATCAAATGGTGACCGGTCTGACGGACTTTCGCCGGCAGTATGACGGTCAGTTCTGGTTGGAAGTGATGCTGGTGAAAAACCTTAATGATTCCAATGAACAGCTAACAATGATTCAAAATGTCGTGAAGGAGATTCAGCCTGAAAAGGTATTCTTAATGACGCCGATCCGTCCGCCGGCTGAGATCTGGGTAAAGAGCCCCGATTCGGAACGGGTGCAGGTAGCCCAGCAGATGCTAGTAAATGCTGTAACTGTGGCAAACCGGGAAGACGGCGAGTTTGGAATTACGGAATTTGCCAATGCCACTGAGGCGATCCTGGAAATCTCTGCCCGACATCCATTACGAATGGATCAGGCGAAAAAAATTGAACAAAAATTTGCCGAAGATGGAACTGTCGAGCGACTGCTCCGGGAAAAGCAAATTACCCTGAATTGCTATCATCAGGTTAATTATATTAATCCGGTTCGGTCGCGGGCTAATTCGCGGGAAAAGCCAAAGTCGTCTGCAGAACTTACCATCAAGCGGATCAATTGTTGTACCTTTCGGATTACTGTTGATTCAGAGGTGCAGAAGCGACAATATCGTGTGATTCTCGGGGATGCGTATTATAACAATCTGGCAAGGGGGAAGATGAGTAAGGAGCAGCTACTGGAATACTGTTTTCGTTACTTTGCGGATAATCAGTTGCTGGATCAACTTGAGCCGAAATTTATACTCAGAAATGTTTGCCGAGAGCAGCCCGAATTTGAAAAAGGCATTCATGCAATCATTAACACTGGGGGGAATACAGACGATGCGAATTAAGCTTGTTTATGATAACACCACGATACGGGAAGATTTACAGAGTGACTGGGGCTTTGCTGCTGTGGTTGAGACCGGTAGCCGAAACATACTTT
The DNA here is from genome assembly GCA_011046365.1 of Fidelibacterota bacterium. Classification (GTDB taxonomy): domain Bacteria; phylum Fidelibacterota; class UBA2242; order UBA2242; family UBA2242; genus B118-G9. The sequence continues at coordinate 4,164 of DSAS01000007.1, read as the reverse complement.
TTGACGCCGGCGCTGATGGTGACATCCTTTTATCTAATATGCAGAAAATGGAGTTGGATCCGGCGCAGATTGATACGGTTTTTATCTCTCATCACCATTTTGATCACACCGGTGGTTTGGCGGCATTTCTGGCAAAAAACAATCGGGTGGCACTCTGGGTTCCCGAAAGTTTACGAGGGGTGCGTAATGCGGCATCGGTGAATCACGTTTCCGAGGCGACTGCCATTGATCATAATATTTTTTCCACCGGTGAGCTGAAGGGAATTGAACAGGCACTGATCATACAAACGGATAAAGGTACGGTACTGCTCGTCGGCTGTTCGCATCCCGGGCTGGGTGCCATTATGAAGGCGGCTGAACCCTATGGTGATATCTATGCTGTTGTTGGCGGCTACCATGGATTTCGACAATTTGAGCTACTGAAAGATGTTCAAAAAATCAGCCCGACTCACTGCACGCAGGTGATTGATGCATTGCGGACGCTATATCCGGAAAAGTATATCGCCGGTGGTGTCGGAACGGTGATTGATTTTTAATCTATTATATTATGCCGAAAATTAGACCCTTCGAAGAGCATACGACTCAATATGAGAGCTGGTTTACGCGTCATGAGTTGACTTACCAGTCAGAGCTTGCGGCTGTGCAGGAGATGATTCCCGACTCCGGGAAGGGGATCGAGATTGGCATCGGTAGCGGGCGTTTTGCGGCTCCTTTTAATATTCGTTACGGAATAGAACCCAGCTACCGGATGATCCGGCTGGCTGCCCGGAGAGGTGTCTGCGTTGCCCGGGGTATGGCTGAATATCTCCCAATTCTTGATGGTCAGTTTGATTTTGCACTCATGGTTACGACGATCTGTTTTTTGGATGATGTTGGTCAGGCACTTCGGGAAGCGTATCGCATACTTAAACCCGGAGGATTGATTATTATCGGTTTTGTGGATAAAAACAGCCGCCTCGGTAAACTTTATGAAAAAAACAGATTGAATAACGTTTTTTATCGGGATGCAACGTTTTTTTCGGTTGATGAGGTCATCAATCACCTGAACCAGGCCGGCTTTGGGGATTTTGTAATGAAGCAGACGGTTTTCCAAAGCTTGGATCAGATGGTGGCGGTCAATCCTGTAGAACCCGGATATGGTAAGGGGTCGTTTGTCGTGATAAAGGCGAAAAAGAGGTCTTAACGAATGTGGAATAATGTTTCTGATTTTGACAGGTCGTTATCAGACTTAATCCAGGATAATGGCGGGAAGAGTTAATGCCGACGTATGAATATGAGTGTCAATCCTGTGGTTACCGGTTTGAGCGGTTTCAAAAGATGAGCGATTTGCCCGTTCAGGTCTGTCCGAAATGCGGTGCAACAGTGCGGAAATTGATCAGTGCCGGAACAGGGATAATTTTCAAAGGGCAGGGCTTTTATGCGACCGATTACGGCAGACAATCCGGCGGAAAAACCTGTTGTGGTAGAACGGCGCGCTGTGCAAAGCCGCCCTGTTCGGGTGATGACGAATGACCGAGATGACCTCACCATTTTTCCGGATCTTTCGTCGCTGCAATGGAGATCGTGGAGAATACTGCCGAAAAAGTGACGATTGTAAAAAAAAGGAGGTTACCCAATGCCCTGGATAGATCAGAATTGTTGTACAGGATGCGGAATTTGTGTGGATGAGTGCCCCGTTGATGCGATTTCAATGAATGTAGATACGGCGGAAATCAATATAACCGAATGCATCCGTTGTGGTGTGTGCCATGATATCTGTCCTCAGGGTTCCATCCGGCACGACAGCGAGAAAAAAGCGGAGATAATTAAAGCAAATGTAGAGATTACGAAACGGTATATGGAATTATATGCCCATTTACTTAGAAGTCCGGAAGAGGCGGATAAGTGTCGTCGCCGGATGATTAAACATTTTATTAATGAGAAGATCATTGCTGAGAAAACGATTGAGGAGCTGGAAAAATTGGCATAAGTGTATAATGCCGGTAAAACAGAAAGGTGAATTGATTAAATGTATTTTATAGATCAGGAAAAATGCACCGGCTGCCGGCTGTGTATTCGCAGCTGTCTGGTGGGTGCAATTTCGGTTGAAAACCGGAAAGCCGAAATTGATGCGGATAAGTGTACCAATTGTGGGGCGTGTCTGAACGTCTGTCCTTTTGGTGCGATTTATGCTGATTTGGATTCACAGCCTGTGTCTCCTGAAAGCCAGGGACAGGGATCGCCGGATTCCCGTTTTGGGTTTTGGCAGGGTCACCAACGACCCTTCGGATTCGGCATGGGAAGAGGACTCGGACGTGGTATGGGTCGCGGTTTCGGAAGAGGTCACGGAAAAGGCGGTGGTGGCGGAGGTTACCGTTAGAAACAAATTGAAGATTGTTTGGTAATACGGGGAGGTACATCATGAACGAGTTGGTATGGAGAGAGCGGATTCTGGAAGAGCGCGAGCAAAAAGATGAATTTTTCAAGTTGCATCCCCAATCACCTCTGTCGTTTAAAGATCGCCAAAAATTTAACAGGCTGCAGTACTATCCGCCCATTTTCAGCTACTGTTATGAATTGCCTCTTTATGAACATGCTCAAAAGAGTGTTTTAACCATTGAGGATACACAGGGAAATGAGCGCGAATTTCTCAGATGGGGCGAATTTAGGTTCAGTGTTGATAATATAGAGTGTGTGCTACAAGCCTACAAGAGTTCTCCTCAGGAAAAGCGTCTGTTTATTCCTTTTCGGGATGCCACCAGCGGGAAAGAGACCTATGGAGCCGGACGCTATCTCGACCTGGAAGAGGATTGGCATACTTCCAGCCGGGGAGAAAAATGGATTCTTGATTTCATTCGGGCGTATAATCCCTGGTGTGCCTATAGTGATCAATATGCCTGCCCCTTTGTGGATCCGGAAAACTGGCTGAAGCTTGCAATTCGAGCCGGTGAGAAGAATTTTTCGCTTTGATTCGTGAATTATAGTAAAATTATTGAATCCAGACAGTATAAGGTAAAAACAAAAGAAAGGATTAAACTAAAATGAATGTAAATCCCGACAGAGTCAGTCAGATGGAAGAGCAGGACAAACGCATAGAGCAGAAGCTGAAAAATATTCAATACCGCATTGCCGTATTCAGCGGCAAGGGAGGTGTAGGTAAGAGCACGGTGGCGGTCAATTTAGCGTATGCGCTATTGACTAAGAAACTGAAGGTTGGTCTTTTAGACGCCGATATCACCGGACCGAATATTCCCCAGATGGTTGGGCTTTCCGGGATGCCGGATATGATGGATCAGCATCAGATCTTGCCTCAGATTAAAGAGGGTTTGCGGGTGATTTCAATTGCCCCGATGATTCCCAAAGATCAGCCGGTCATCTGGCGCGGACCGCTTCGATCTGGGACGATATCACAATTTCTCGCCGATGTGGTTTGGGATGAACTGGACATGCTGGTGACGGATTTGCCGCCGGGAACCGGTGACGAGGTGCTGACGGTTTCCCAGAAAATGCACCCGCAACTGGCAATCATCGTGACCACGCCTCAGGAGGTGTCGCTGATTGATTGCCGCCGGGCGGTGAACATGGCTAAAAAATTAAACATTCCTAAAATAGCCGTTGTTGAAAATATGGCAGGTCTGATCTGCCCGCATTGCGGCGAGACGATTGATTTCTTCGGTGTCGGCGGAGGGGAGCAGATGGCGATGGATATGGATGTTGCTTTTTTGGGTCGGATTCCCATGGAACAGCAGAGCCGGGAGTGCGGTGATAACGGCACGCCGCTTGTGCTGCAATATCCGCAATCGGTGACTGCCAAGGCATTTGTTTTGATCGCCGAGGAAATTAGCAAGCTGTTGAAAGCTGGTCAGCAATCATGATGAAGATAGCTATCGCGAGTGGCAAAGGCGGGACGGGAAAAACCACGCTATCGACCAATCTGGCTGCCTTTCTGTCAGAAAAGGAACCTGTTGTCCTGGCTGACCTCGATGTGGAAGAACCCAACTCCGGGCTGTTTATCCATGGTGAATTAACGCATCGGGAAGATAAATATAAAATGGTGCCGGAGTGGAAATCCGATACCTGTACGCTTTGTGGAATATGCCGGGATGTATGTAATTTTCACGCGATTGTGCAGCTGGCAGACGAAATCATGATTTTTCCGCAACTCTGTCACAGCTGCTATGCCTG
>DSAS01000012.1 GCA_011046365.1 Fidelibacterota bacterium | reverse complement strand
GTCTGCTTTTTTCTGCTCTCTGTAAACGCCCGCTCTTTGCCGCCTTCTGCTACCGATATTGACCAGCTGAAAGCCGCTTTTATCTATAACTTCACCAAATACATCAGCTGGCCCGATGCGAGCCGGCTAACGAGCTATAAAATCGGCGTTTTGGGCGACAGCGAGATTTTCACACCACTGCGACAAATCGCCGAAAAAAAAATGATCAACGATAAGCCCATCGAGGTCTATCATTTCAGGAGCCTCAGCGACCTGCGCGCCTGCCAGATTCTGTTCATATCGCCCACCGTCAAAGAACCGATTCCGGACATCCTCGGTGGTCTAGTCAACCGGACGACGCTGACCATCGGCGATGCGCCCGATTTATGCCGGCAGGGCGTAATGATCAATTTTTTCCTGCAGAGTGATATGGTGAAATTTGAACTCAATCCCCAGCGGCTCGAAGCTGCCGGATTCAAAATCAGTTCCCAACTTTTAAAATTAGCCCGGCTGGTGGCAGAATAACGAGAGTATAATGAAATCAATCCAAAATCTTTGGCGACGGTTTCAAACACTATCAATCAGACATAAACTGATCGCCATTCAGTTGATGATTGCCGTCGCAGTGATCGGAATGTTCATCATCGTGCAACTGATTGCCGACCAGATCAAATTTCGCAATGAAATAACCGAAAAGCTTAAATTCACCGCCAACATTGTCGGGGCAAATTCCATTCCGGCGCTCGACTTTCTCGACACAGAGGCAGCAACCGAAATTCTCTCCTCGCTCCGCTCGGAACCGGACATTGTCAATGCCTGGATTTTCGATGCCGGGGAAAATCTGTTCGCCTCTTACGCCAGGGAAGATTTTCGCGGTTATGATTACCCGATACTGCCGCCGGGCTACCATAAAGCCGGCGAGCGGTTTTTAATTCTCTCCGAACCGTTAGTCCAGAACGATGAAACCATCGGTCTCTTGCTCATCCGCTACCGCATGCGCGGTCTGTTTCTTACCATACTCCAAAGCCTCCTACTGGGAGCGATTGTACTGATTCTGGGAATCGCACTGGCGCTGCTGCTGTCGGTACAGATGCAAAAAACTATCTCCCGTCCGATTCTTGACCTGGTTGATGCGACCAACAAAATCTCCCTGAATCACGACTATTCACTGCGCCTTGCGAAGACCATGGAAGACGAAATCGGTACACTCTATGACGGTTTTAATGCGATGCTCGAACAGATCCAGCGGCGCCAGCTGGAACGGGATAAAGCCGAGGAGAAACTGCGGGAAGCCCATACGATTATCAACCGCAGTCCCGTGGTGGCATTTACCTGGCAGAACAAAGCCGGCTGGCCGGTGGATTACGTCTCAGAAAGTGTCGAAAATCTGCTCGGCTACACCGGTCAGGAATTTCTGAATGGTAAAATCTCGTACATGCAGTGTGTCCACCCGGAGGACCTGATCCGGGTCAATTATGAAGTTTCGAAAAACAGCCGGCAGTCTGATATCCGGGAATTTAAGCATGAACCCTATCGCATGATCACAAAATCCGGGGAAGAGAAATGGATTAGTGACTGGACCTTCATCGTGCGGAACGGGGATGGAAACATTACCAATTATCAGGGTATTTTGATGGATATCACCGGTCAAATCCGGTTTGAGAAGCTGCTCCGGGAGAGCGAAGAGCGCTACCGGCTGATCTCCTCCATCGTTTCGGACTATGTCTTTTCGATTAAAGTGACTGAAAAGGATGAACTGGAACTCGATTGGGTCGGCGGCGCTTTCGAAAAAATGACCGGCTATACCTTTCAGGAATTCAAAAAGATGGGCGGTTGGCGGGCGGCTCTGCATCCCGACGACGTGGCAATTGATGAAGGCGATTTCAAAAAACTAAAAGCCAACCAGCCAATTCAGTCCGAACTGCGCTTTATCACCAAAAGTGGCGCCGTCAAGTGGGTGCGGGTCTATGCCCATCCTATCTGGGATAATCACCAAAACCGTCTGGTGGGAATCCACGGTGCCGTACAGAATATCAGCGAGCAGAAACGGATGGAGAACGATCTGCTCGATAGCGAAGCCCGCTATCGTATGCTCTTCGAATCCAATCCGGCACCGATCTTTATTTATGATCGAACAAGCTACCAGATTTTAGCTGTCAACGAGGCGTTTCTCCACCATTACGGCTACTCCCGGGCTGAAGCGCTTTTCATGCAGCTGACCGATCTCCATCCTGCAGAGGAGCAAAAACGGCTTGTGGAAATGGTTCGCCAACTGCACGGCTATAAAAAGGTCGGTGGCTGGCATCACCGCAAAAAAGACGGAACGCTCATTGATATCATTGCCTGCTCCAATGACATTCGTTACAAAAACCACGACGCCCGGGTAGCGGTTATTACCGACGTCACCGAGCAAAAACAGGTCGAAGAAAAGATCAAGAATCTCAATATTGAGCTGGAAAAACGGGTCTCCGAACGAACTGCCGAGCTGGTCAATGAAGTTGAAATCCGCAAAAAAATCGCCAGCACGCTGGAACAATCCCGCGAATCGTTGCGAATTATTATCGAATCCATGCCCTTACCGGTGGTCCTGGTCAATCGCGACGGAACGATCCGGGATGTCAATCAAACCGCCGTGGAACTGCTGGGCTACGCCAGCAAATCCGATCTCGTCAACCGGAATTACCATCTGATTCATCCCACTACCGGGGGTGAGTCTGACCTGCTCCGGCGTATTGAAAAACAGGAAACCCGTTACCTGACAAAAGACAATCGCTCGATTCCGGTTTTGAAAAGCGCCGTCCCCATCGTCATTGAGGGTGAAGAAATCCTGCTGGAAGGCTTCGTTGACATCACCCGCATCAAAGCCATGGAGCGGGAGCTGGTCCAAGCCAGAGAACAGGCACTGGAAGCCGCCCGCGCCAAAAGCGACTTCCTCGCTAATATGAGCCACGAAATCCGCACCCCGATGAATGCCATCATCGGTCTGAGCCACCTCGTACTGCAAACCAAGATGGACGCCAAACAGTATGACTACGTCACCAAAATCAAATCCTCCGCCCAGAATCTGCTGGAAATCATCAACGATATTCTGGATTTCTCCAAAATCGAAGCCCGTAAACTAAAACTGGAAAAGATTGACTTCGATCTGGAAAAGGTTTTTCAGGACACTGCCAACGTCGTCACCTTTAAGGCACACGAAAAAAATCTCGAAATCATCTTTTATATCGCCAAAGATGTACCCCAATACCTCATCGGAGACCCCTTGCGCCTGCATCAGATTCTGGCGAATCTGACCAACAATTCTGTAAAATTTACCAACGCAGGCGAAATTTACGTTCAGGCTGAACTGCTGGAGACACATAACCATTCAGTGACCATCCAATTTTCGGTCCGGGATACCGGTATCGGGATGACCCCGGAGCAGCAACGCAGGCTCTTCCAATCCTTCAGTCAGGCGGACAGCTCCACTACCCGTCGCTACGGCGGCACCGGACTGGGACTGGCGATCTGCAAGCAGTTGACCGAAATGATGGGCGGTAAGATTTGGGTCGAGAGTACCAAAGGAAAAGGCAGCACCTTTTTCTTCACCGCCCGGTTCGAAAAACAAAAAAGCCAGAAAATCAAGCAGTTAACACCGTCACCCGATCTGCGTGGGCTGAAAGTGCTTGCCTGCGATGACAATGAATCATCGCTCAGGCTGCTGAAGGAGACTCTCGAATCCTTCAAGTTTCATGTTGAAACCGCGCAATCGGGAGCGGCAGCACTTGAACTCCTGAAACGGAATCGTAGTGCGCCTTATCAGCTGCTGCTGGTGGACTGGAAAATGCCTGAAATGGACGGTCTGGAAACGATTCGGAAAATCCATGCAGAGCGGGAGATCGGCTCCATCCCAGCCATTATCATGGTCAGCGCCTACGGTCAGGAAAAAATAATCAATGAGGTGCAAAAGGTCGGCATTGATGCATTTCTGATGAAACCGGTCAGTACCTCCACCCTTTTTGATACCATCATGCAGGTCTTTGGTAAAGCCGCCCCGAAACGCAAACGGCAGGCAACCCGGGGACAGCAACTGCATGGCGAAATTGCCCGGATTGAAGGCGCCGATATTTTACTGGTGGAGGATAATGAGATCAACCAGCAGGTCACTGCAGAGCTGCTCCTTGCCACCGGTATGAGTGTCACCATCGCTGAAAACGGGAAGGCGGCTGTGGAAAAATGTCGAGCCAGAGCCGATTCCCCTTACGATCTGATCTTTATGGACCTGGAAATGCCGGTAATGGACGGCTACGCCGCAACGAAGGAGATTCGCCGGTTACCGAAAATGAGTACTGTTCCGATTATCGCTTTGACCGCCGATGCCATGAGCGGCGTAAAAGATGTGGCGCTGGAAACCGGCATGAACGACTATATTACCAAACCCATTGATCCTAAAGAGATTCACGAAATGTTGATAAAATGGATCCCGGCGAAAAGCCGCCCGCCCAAATCTCCTGAGCCGGATGCTGCGACGACCGTCGTCAAATCCGCTTTCCCGTCCTTGACCGGAATAGATACGGATGCCGGACTCCGCCGCCTCGCCGGCAACCGCCAGCTCTACAGCCGGATTTTGAAACAGTTTGCGACTGAAAATGCCGACCTGGTCACTCGGTTAGACGCGGCGCTCTCCAAACCTGCCCGCAAGGAAGCCATTCACCTGGCGCATGCCCTGAAAGGCAGTGCCGGCAACATCGGCGCCTCGCAGCTCCACCAACTGGCAGCTTCCCTCAACGATATTTTAAAAAATAAACCGGATGACCATGACCGGATAAGGACTCTAATCCGGCAGATTGATACCGAAATCCGGCAGATTCATGCCGCAATTGCGCAAATAAATTTACCACCAGAAACACCGCAAGTGGAATCACTTTCCGGGCAATCGCCGGATTCCGAACCTTTCCAAAAATCTATCACCGAACTGTATCATTTACTGGCGGAAAGCGACGCTCGCGCCGGTGATATTTTTGCCGGACTGAAAAACACATTGCGAAAAAAAATCCCCAATCCCGAGCTGGGGCAGATTGAAACCGCCATTGATCAGTATGACTACGACGAAGCGCTTGATAAATTGAAAAATTGGGTTAAATTGGAGACGGATAACGTATAAAACCAGGTCATCATGACAGTTAATAATCACACGCTTCTGATCGTTGATGATGTCGCGATTAATTTGGACATATTACGCTCATTACTCGTTGATAAATATAATGTTAAGGTGGCAAAAAACGGACCCGCTGCGCTTAAAATCGCCCAAAACAGCAGTCCGGACCTGATTCTTCTGGATATCATGATGCCCGGCTTGGACGGTTTCCAGGTATGTAAGCAGCTCAAAAGCGATCCGAAAACCCGCGATATCCCGATCATTTTTCTGACAGCCAGGACTGAAACCAAGGATATTGTCGCCGGATTCGAAGCCGGCGGCATTGATTACCTCACCAAACCCTTTAATCCCCATGAACTGCTGGCGCGGGTCAACACCCAAATCCTGATCAAAGAGCAGCGGGATTTGATCATCAAACGGAGTAATGAACAGAAAGAGATGCTGCACATACTCAGCCACGATCTGGGCAATCATTTCGCGGTAATCATGTTCGCTCTGGAGCTGCTGAAAATGAACGCCCACAAAGCGGATGAATATCTCCAGCGCATCAAACATGCTACCAGGCAGGGCATTGACGTCATCAATCTCGTCCGGGAAATGCGCATGTCGGAGGATAAAACAATCACCCTGGAACCGCTTAACCTGAACAAGATCATCGGAGAATCGCTTTTGGTACTAGGCGACCGTTTCGAACAGAAGCAGGTCTGCCTGAATATCAATGTAGCCGATGATATTACCATACTGGCAGAAAAACGCTCCCTGGTCAATTCGGTCATTAATAACCTGTTGACCAACGCCCTGAAATTTTCCTTCGAAAATAGCCGCGTGGAAATTTCCGCCACCGAACGCAACGGCATAATCGAATTCTGTGTTGAAGATCACGGAATCGGCATGCCGGGGGCTCATTTGGAAAATATTTTTAATCTTTCCAAAAGTATCAGCCGCACCGGCACCAGCGGTGAAGAGGGTACCGGCTTCGGCATGTCACTGATTAAATCCTTTGTCGAAAGCTACGGCGGCAGCATCACCGTCGAGTCCCGGGATATTCAGCAATATCCGCAAAATCACGGCACAAAAGTCACAATAAACTTTCGAAAAAGCCTGCAACCATAATCAGGAGTTCAGGATGAAAAAAATCCTCATTGTCGAAGACAAACCGGAAAGCAGAGAACTTCTCCGCTCGTATCTGGAAACAAAAAATTACCGCACCTTTTGCGCCGCCAACGGCAAACTGGCGCTGGAAATTCTGAAAGCCCATCCAATAGACTTAATCATCTCTGATATCCTGATGCCGGAAATGGACGGCTATATGTTCTGTAAACAGGTCAAATCCGAGCCGCATTGGGCGGATATCCCTTTTATTTTTTATTCGGCAACTTTTACCACGCGCATGGACGAAATATTCGCGATTAAACTGGGCGCGGCACGCTTTGTCCGCAAACCGGCTGACCCGGAGGAGTTTTTCGGGATTATTCAGGAAGTTCTGCGCAGCCACAAAGAAGGTACCCTGGGAACCGCCACATACAAATTTAAGGAAGAAGAGAACGTCTTGCGGGTGTACAACGACCGGATTGTCAAGAAACTCGAAAAGAAAGTCGCCGAATTGGAAGAAAGCGAGATGCGGCTTGCCAATGCCATGAAAATCGCCAAAATGGGCTACTGGGAATACCACGTTGAGCAAGACCTGTTCACCTTTGACGATCACTTCTATGCCCTTTTTCACACAACCGCGGAGGAGGTCGGCGGCTATCAGATGAAACCGCAGGAGTATGCCGAACGATTTCTCTATCCGGATGACCGTCAGTTGGTGGAAGAGGAAACCCGCAAAGCCCTGGAAGCAAAAAATCCCGACTTTCACCGTCAGTTGGAACATCGGGTTCTCTATGCCGACGGCGGCGTCGGCTACATTTTGGTCACCTTCTTCATCACGAAAAACGATCAGGGACGCACGGTCAAAACCTTCGGCGTCAATCAGGATATCACCGAGTGGAAAAAGATTGAAAAGGAACTTCTGGATAAAGAGACCCAGTATCGGGAAATCTTCGAGGCGGCAAATGACGGATTTCTCATTTTCGACCTGAACGGCGTCATCCGGGAAGCCAATTCAGCCGTCTGTCGAATGTACGGCTATCCCTATAAAGAGATGATCGGTTTAACCGGTAAAGATATTGTCACTCCCGAATATTATCACCTCTTTGAAAAATTTCTAAATGATACATCCAAAGGCGGATCGTTCTGTTGCGAGTCCATTGATCGCCGCAAAGATGGCAGCACTTTCAACTCAGAAGTGCGCGGCGACGCTTTTCAGTTCAAGGGTCAGTCCCACCTGCTCGCCGTGATTCGCGACATTACCGACCGCAAACAGGCGGAAAAGGAACTGCAGGAAAGTGAAGAGCGCTATCGGGCGGTCGTGGAAAACTCCCAAAACGGCGTATTGATCGTCGGTGACGACTATAAGTTCATCTATGCTAATGATACGCTTTGCCAGATGCTCGGGTGTCAGCAAGAGGACATTATCGGTCACGATTTTCGGGAATTTCTTGACGAGGAAAGCAAATTGCTGGTATCCGATAGGTACGAGAAGCGGCGCCGCGGCGAGGAGGTACCTTCCCGCTATGAATTTAATGTCATCCGTCTAGACGGCGAGAAACGAAGAGTGGAAATCAATTCCAAAATCGTCAAGGATACTCAGGGACGACCCCGCACCATCGCCCAACTCATGGATATTACCGAGCGCAAAGAGGCGGAAGAGAACATCCGCCGGTTTACTGAGGGTGCCCACGCTATTCTCTGGCGGGGAAAAGTCACCAAACTGGCAGATGAATCCGCGGGCTGCCGGGGCTTTCACTGGGATATAAATTACATCAATCTGGAGAATATCAGTAAATTCCTGACACTGGCAGAAGATGCCGGCGAGAAGCTGGCTGAAAGATATCATAACAGTATCCTCGCAGAAGACCGGGTGACAATGGAAGCGACCAGTTCCCAGGCGCTGCAGGACAATACCGACGGATACGAGCAGGAGTTCCGTCTCAAAGACGCCAAAGGTCAGCTGCACTGGATGCGTGAAGATGTCCGCATTAACAGAATTGATGACACTCATTTTGAACTGATCGGATTTACCATTGACGTTACCGAAAGTAAACGGATGGAAGCCGAAAATAGAGCACTGGAAACCCAGCTGCTGCAATCCCAGAAAATGGAAGCCATCGGTAAACTCGCCGGTGGCGTCGCCCATGATTTCAACAACCTCCTGACCGTGATTATGGGTAATGCTCAACTGGTAATGATGAAATATAACGAGAGCGATTCCAATTATCATGAGTTAAAACAGATTCTCAACGCCGCCACGAGAGCCGCCAATCTCACCAAACAGCTGCTGATCTTTAGCCGCAAACACGCGATGGAGATCAAAACCATCAATCTCAACAACACCATCTCCAACCTGCTCAAAATGATCAAACGCCTGATCGGTGAAAATATAAGCATTGTTCCCGAACTGGGAGAAAATCTCTGGAACATTGACGCCGACGAAGGCAATCTGGAACAGGCGCTGGTGAATCTGGTGGTCAACGCCAGCGATGCCATGCCGGATGGCGGGACATTAACTATCCGGACGAAGAATGCCCAGATCTCGAAAGCAGAGAGTAAAACCATCCGCTATGCCAAACCGGGGAAATTTGTTAATCTCTCCGTCAGCGACACCGGACGTGGAATTTCTGAAGATATCCTGGACCAAATATTCGACCCATTCTTCACCACGAAAGAGGTGGGCAAAGGAACCGGCTTGGGACTGTCCGTCGTCTATGGGATTATTAAAAAACACAACGGCTGGATTGATGTGCGGAGTGAAGTTAACCACGGTTCAATCTTTGATATATATCTACCCGCCAGCGAATCGGCGACGTTTGAAACACGAGTATCCGACATTCACCCGGAATATGCTAACCGTGGAAACGGTGAAACCATCTTAGTCGTGGAAGATGAAAAAGACCTCCTGGAGTTTACCGTCGCTCTGCTCAGTCAGAATGGATACTCCCCCATCGCCGCTCAGAATGCCAGTGGGGCTCTGGAACTGGTGGCGAAAGCGAAAGAAAACATCAAGTTGATTCTCTCGGATATCGTCCTGCCCGACAGCAATGGTCTGCAGCTGGTTGATCTGATTTTATCCCGATACCCGGGTATTCCTGTTATTTTTTGCAGCGGCTACTTCCAAAAAAATATCCTGGATACCATCCGGCAATATCAGAATTTTCACTATATCCCGAAACCCTTTCAGATCAATGTTCTGCTCGCAATGATCCACGACGCCTTGACCGCGAAAAAACAACGCCGGAAATAATCAAATTCTTTTTAAACCACAAATTTCGCATCTAATGAAGGCGGATTTGAATCTCTGCGAGATTCTGTCCTGATAAATTTTATGATCTAAAAAACTCCGTGGGGAGTTGATCGTGAATAACTCCGGATGCAACCGGAGGAAACCACCATCTCCCAGTGACCAACTCCGGCAGGAGTTGAACAATTGTCGTCATCACTGGTAGCATCAGCAATTTATCACTTTCGCAGCAGGTTTGTTCAACCACTCCGTGGTTGG
>DSAS01000042.1 GCA_011046365.1 Fidelibacterota bacterium | reverse complement strand
TCCGATGACATTCGGACGTCCTTTCATCCGGGCAAATTCCGTGTAAGGAACGCCCATCTTATCGAGCTCCCGTTTGACAATTTTTGCTACGCGCCACTCTTCGCCCCGGATTTTCAGATAGGGGTGTTCGGGCAGTTTTTCCGACACCACGTTGACGGTTTTCTCCCGGCACATTTCAGTGGTCAGGTCAACAATCCGTTGGCGAATCTCATCAGAATGTTCCTGAAAATACTGTTTCAGACTTGCTTTCGGGTCCATTTTTTCTCCTTTAAATTCTTCTTTGACATCGTTGTAGTTAACAGCTTCCAAAACGTAATTCAATGGTGTGAAATAAATGAATGTAATTATATCCTACTGCTTTGAAATAATCGCCGCCCAGTCGGTGGCAGAGGGATTTTGTCCGTCGGGAAACAGCGGAATGTGCAGATTACCTTTTCTGTCGGTCTTTACCCTTTCAGCCGGTTTCCATTCACCCGTCCGGGGATCAAACCATTTGAAAGTATAGACTGCTTTCGGCTTTAAGCCGGATAGAATGGGTAATACCGACTCATTTTCAAAATAGAGCATGGCAAGCTCCTGATCCGCCGTCCGCAGCATATATGCCCAACCATCCAGTCCTGTCGGCGGACTTCCGGGCGCCTTGTTAGGGTGAACATCATCCCGGGCAGGCTGCAGATCCTGGAATTTTTCCCCGGCAGAAACAACAAATGAATGTAAATGCTGCATATAATTTGCCGACTCAAAGGTTAACGCTTCCCAAATGTGATGCCGTTTACCCGGCGGTTCACCGGTGGTCGTTATATCGTAGGCAGAGGTTCCGTGGACATGACCGGATAAAGCACCGGAAAGCACCGAGCCGTACATCTGCGCTCGTGCGAAGTAATTATCCCGTTCGGAATTAGCCGGCGGACGCTCGCCGTTCGGCATATTGATTTCATGATCCCAACCGGTATAATAAGGCTCAAAATTGATGACCGGAAACGACGGCTCCAGACGGAAAATGATTTCCAGCGAATCGGCGACCCGATGATCCCGGGGTTTATTGCCCACGCTGTGCATTGTCAGCCAGGGACAATCTTCATGATGACCAAAGACCGAATAGGTTGAGCTGCTGATCAGCGTCGAAACCGGTTGACCAAACGGCAGCGGTCCGTACTTGTGTAAATGATACGTCAATGCTTCGTTAAACTCCTCCGCCGTCAGACTGAAATCCCGTGGTATCCAGTCGAGATGAATTCCGCTGAAGATCATATTATAGGCACCGTAGCGGGAAATCAGATACTGCACAAAACGTGCAAAGGTTTCATTGAAATCAAAATAGGCGCTCCAGGATGGTCCCACATCCCGGCGCACTGTTTCCAGCAGCGGGACAAAACCCTCCCCGGACAGATAGTCCATTTTCTGATCGAGACTCTGAAAATATTTCGGGTTGATACGGTTAAAATCGGAAACTCCGCGGTGATCGCGAGACATTGCAAATGGCAAATTCCCGGATTCATCGCGCATATCCTTGGCTGTCAAAGTGCCCCAGTAGCTTAATTCACCTAATTCATCCAGATTAACTGCATCGGAAACGTCATAGCCGAATTTTTCCCAGGCATTTCTGACAAAGATTCCGTTTGAATCGGCATATGTGCTCGGCTTACCATCGGAATCCCAATTCGGGAAACAGGAGATCATACTCACCGAATTAAATCCCTGTTTTTTCCGATATTGTACGGCATCCTCAAAACCGATTCCCGGAGCCGGTTCATACTTCTCCGGGGGCGTTGCGTTACGGAAAGGCAGCCGCCAGGTGGACCCTGCCAGCCAGGTATCGCCCACCATAAAAAAAGGCTTTCCATCGGCGTACTGCAGGGCATGTCCGTTCGGTGTCGGGCACACGAATCCGCGCCGGTTGGGATTCTCCTGTTTCTCCGCCTCCGTCCACTCAACGGCGGTGAATTGCCCGGCAATATCATTGAATCCGCGATCATCCGGTTGGTTTGAGCCGCTGTGCCAATGCCATTCGCCCGGTTTGGTGGCGACGAAACGCACCCTGAAAATATTCGCACCATCCCAGAAACCGTAAATCCTCCGGGAAAAATCGGGACCCCGCAATTCGATCCAGCAGCACACATCGGTATAATAATTATCATATACCTTTTCCGCTTTCAGGACAATTTCCTGCATCTCCCAGACATGGATATCCGCTGAACCGGTGGCAGACAATACGGCATTAAACAGACATCCTATCAAGAGGATGACACTTCCGAATAATCTCAAACTTCTACAATTCACAGCTCTATCCCCTGATTTCAATTATCCTGCTTTTTTGAAATAATCGCCGCCCAGCCGCCACCGGCTGCCAGCCGAATGGTCATCGGATCGGTATTTTTTACATTTGTGATTATATGCTGATAATCTTGCGCATGGCGGTGGACATTGACGCCGTCCTGCATGATTTCAATCCGGTACTCACCTTCCGCCAGAAAGGAAAAATCGAGTTCAAATTCCCGGGGCGCCCAATCCGTCAGAGCGCCGATATACCACTTTTCGCCATTCCGGCGCGCGATGACGAGATAATCCGCCACTGCCGCTTCCAGCACCACTGTTTCATCCCAAACCGTCGGAATCCGGGCGATAAAATCCACCGTCTCCCGCTCCCGGTAATAGTTCGATGGAGAATCGCAGAGCATCTGCAGCGGGCTTTCGTAAACCACATACATCGCCACCTGATGACAACGGGTTCCCTGGCTCATCGGTCGTTCAAAGCGAATACTAAAGTTTTTCTCAGAGGCGTTGTCCATGGCGCCGGGCGTATAATCCATAGGTCCGGCGACCATGCGGATAAACGGCAGTGTCACATCGTGATCCGGAGTAATATCACGGCTCCATTTGCTGTGTTCCAGTCCCTTTACGCCTTCGAAACTAACGACATTAGGGTACAGGCGATGCAGACCGGCTGGTTTATAGGCGCCGTGAAAATCCACCAGCAGCTTGTATTTTGCGGCGGTACGGGCGGTTTTTTCATAATAATTCACCATTCTCTGATCCGCCCGCTGCATGAAATCCACTTTGACACCCTTTACACCCCATCTGGAATAGGTTTTCAGAATTTTATCCATATTTCGGTCCAGCGGCTGCCAGAGCACCCAGAGGATAATACCTACATTTTTATCCTTGCCATAGCGAATCAGCTCTCTCAGATCGATGTCTGGATTGGATTCCAGCAGCTCGGTAGTGCTCTTGGACCAGCCTTCATCCAGAATAATGTACTCCAGTCCGAATTCCGAGGCAAAATCAATGTAATATTTATAGGTCGCTGTATTAATTCCGCTTTTAAAATCCACGCCGATGATATTGTTCGCATTCCACCAATCCCAGGCGACTTTGCCCGGCTGAATCCATTTTGTTGACCTGATCTGCGGTTCTGAAGCCAGTTGATACAACAACGTGCTCTTCAGAATATCGCGATCATCGTCGGAAATGATAAAAACCCGCCAGGGAAAATCACGGCTTCCCTCAGTATGAGCAATGTACTCACTCTCTTTTTCGATAATTTCACTTCTGTCCGCTCTGTTCGGATTCGGCGATGCTTCCAGAACATATTTCGGAAAGAGTGTTTCAAAGCCATTTTCAGCTTTGGATAAAAAGAGCCCCGGATAATCGCGCAGGTCGGTTTCCGAAAATAAAATCTTAATCCCATCGGCGGTCTGAAACAGAACCGGTAATGAACAAAACTTACCCGTTTCGATTTCCGCTATTTTTTGTACCAGATAACTGCGTTCATAATGCGACATCAGGCTCTGCTCTTCCGGAAAATAGGAAATACAGTCGGGTATCAAGTTCAAATTCAGCAGTTCCCGGCGTACTTTTATTTCACCGTCTAAAAAGGTCACCAGACGATAGGCAAATCCGTCGTTGTAGACCCGCAAATAAAATTTATATTGATTATCAAATTCAAGCATCAATTGATTACAATGATCCTCAATTATCCGGGCTTTGGTTGGCACTGCAGCCTCTATTTTTTGCCGAATCTCTGCGGTAGCCGACCGCACCAGCGCCGGATGATCAGCGAGACTTTTCGAATTTTCGATGATCAAATCAATGTTTAACGAATTGATGACCGGTTGATTGTTATAAAAAACCGATACGGTCAGTCCGTCGGTCAGCGACGTATTGACCTCGATCCTTCCATCCGGTGACTGGACCTGAAAATCCTGAGCGACGGTGCTCAGGCTGACAATTACCGACATAAAGACACCCCGTAGAATAAAATTTTTCATGCCATAAATTCCTTTCTCAGAAAAGCAATGCACAGGTTTGCTATTTTTCCATCACCCACTGATCCGTGCGGAAAGTAGACGCCGGCAGACCGGCGGCATTGAACAGGCTGGCTTCAGTGGTATTGCTCCAGGCGTAGCGCACCGCCACCGGGGCTTTGACCTTTTTTGAATATACAATCAGCTCATCGCCCTTGATTTTTACTTCAGCCGGATAAAACACTCTATCCTTACCGGCGATAAAAAATTCATTCGGTACACCCGGTTTCAAATAAAGACCAGCGGCATAATCGAATTGGATTATTACCTTTTTGCGCTTAACCTGATGATCCTTATAAAGAGGACCGCTGGGGATGATATCGCTGGCGTACTGTTCCGCCAGCGCCCAGCGGACGAGCCGCTCACCCACAGCCTGCTTGTTCGGCGGATGAATATTATTCACCGTACCGATATCCAGAGTCACCGCCATGCCGGTATTCGGTATCAGCAGTGATTTCCGCTGCACATCGCGCAGCAATTCCGAATGCGTTCCGTTGCCATAATCGTAAGGCGCAATTTGCACGAAGTAAAAAGGGAACTCATAGCCCCAGTCGGCGCGCCAGTTGGCGATTAGCGTGGGAAAGAGAGTTTCATATAGAGCGGGATCGCCCGTATTGGATTCCCCCTGATACCAGATGGCGCCTTTGATGGAGAAGGGAATCAGCGGTGCGATCATGCCGTTATATAAAACAGTGGGCGTCTTATAGGTCAGTTCGATGGGCAGACGGGGGCGCTCCCGATATTTCTCACCGGCGGCGCCGAAGACCGTATAGACCGAGCCGCGATATTCCGCCACCGGCAGATATTTCCACTCTCCGGCAATGGAAACCGCTGCGCCGGTTTCTTTCAGCACCAGCTGCATATCCCCGGTTTTTCCATAGATACCACCACCCCCCTGTATGTCATTGACCCGCACCGCCAGGGTAATAACATTCTGATTATTCAGTTCAGCGGGAATATCATAGCTGCGAAAAGTCTGGTAGTTACCCTCTTCCTCAATGGCGCCCACCAGTTCGCCGTTCACATAAGTTTGGTCAAAGTCGTCAATCGGACCGAGCCGAATCTGCAGCGCTTTGCCCAGCCAGTTTTCCGGAATCTCTACCTTCTTGCGGAACCAGATGACGCCGTCAAACGCCCCGAAATCCGTCGCTTCCCACAATGCCGGCAGGTTCATTCGCGCCCAGCCGGTATCATCAAAATCAATCATTTTGCACTCACTATCCTGAAATTCCAGTCCGGTCCAAATACTCTTTCCGGTTCGGCTTTTGACAGTGATTTGGGGAAATTGGGAAAGCCAGTTTTCGAGCCGTTCCAGCGCCGGTTGGCTGAGCTCGATCATTTGCAGTGTTTCCTGAAAATCCGCCATTTTCGCCAGATACTCTCTGCTGGTCCAGGCTTCCGCCGGTGTCCCGCCCCAGCTGGTGTGAATTAGCCCGATTGGAATATTGAGTTCCTGATGCAATTTTTTCCCAAAGAAATAGGCGGTGGCGCTGAAATTGGCGGCGGTTCCCGGAGAACACTCCAGCCAGGCACCATCACATTTTTCCTCAGGGCTGATCGCTATCCTTTTCGCTACAGTAAAAAGGCGGATTTCCGGGTAGCGGGCATTCCTGATCTCTGCGGCTGAATTCAAAATCGTATCTCTCGGCAGCCAGCCCTGCAACGGCATTTCCATATTCGACTGTCCCGAGCAGAGCCAGACCTCACCGATCAGCACGTTTTTCAACACCCGCTCAGAATCTTCACTGCGAATCGTGATAGTGTGCGGCCCTCCGGCTGCCGGCGTTTCCAAAGTCGTTATCCAGAACGAATCCGCCTGGCAGACCGTTGCGGATTCCGTCCCCCAGCCCGCTGTAACCCTGACCGTCGAACCAGGAATGCCTTTACCCCAGATCGCTGCCGCCGTCTTCTGTTGCAGCACCATATTATCATCAAAAAGCGGTGCCAAAATAATCTTTGCCTCGGTTGCATTCAGCAACAGACAAACCAGCAGATAGTGAGATATTTTCAGCCCCTTGCGCATCATAATTTCCTCCTCAACATTCGTCAATATACAGCATTGAAAATATATCATTTCAGGCATCTTTTTCCAACGATTAATCTGTGTGATTCAGCAGAACCGGAAAAATCGTTGAAGTTAATCTGAATAATCCGTATACTTAAGCGTAAGTTATTGATAATAATGAAATATTGTAAAATACATTGCAATCCGGTGGGAATTAGTTATAAAAAGATAAACCGTCCGAAACGGAGCCGATTTTTCCTATGCCCTGCTGATTTGGATCGAGCTGATTTGTTCTTTCAAACCCAATTAAAGGACTATTAATGACCATATTCAACGAAAAACAACAGGAATTGACCGAAAAAATTGATGCCGCTGCCCATATCAAGAACTGGCGCGACTGGAAATGGCAGCTGAAGCATTCCATCCGCGATATTGATACTTTCGAGCAACTCCTGGGAATCCGTTTTCCCGCCGAAGAGCGGCAACAGATTGAGAAAACCATCGAAAAATTTCCACTCTCCATCACCCCCTACTACTTTTCGCTGATTGACGAACAGGATTACCAATATGATCCCGTTTTCAAGCAGTCGTTTCCATCCCCCTCGGAGCTGATTATCAGCAAGCACGACATGCTGGACCCGCTGGCGGAAGACAAAGACAGTCCGGTTCTGCTGATCACCCACCGCTACCCTGACCGGGTTCTGTTTCACATCAGCAATACCTGCTCCATGTACTGCCGGCATTGCACCCGCAAACGAAAAGTCGGCGACCGGGATTCCATTCCCAACAAAGCCGAAATCATGGACGGTATCAAATACATCACCGAGACGCCCCAGGTGCGGGATGTACTACTCTCCGGCGGCGATCCTTTCTTATTATCCGATAATTATCTGGACTGGATTCTGACGGAGCTCTGGAAAATCCCGCATCTTGAAGTGGTGCGGATCGGCACCCGCACACCGGTGGTGCTTCCCTATCGCATTACTGATAAATTGGTCAAAATGCTGAAAAAACACAAGCCGCTCTGGATCAATACCCATTTCAATCACCCCCGTGAAATCACCGCATCTTCCCGGAAAGCCCTGGCGAAGCTGGCGGATGCCGGTTTTCCACTGGGTAATCAGAGCGTACTTTTAGCCGGTGTGAACGACTGTCCAAGAATCATGAAATACCTGGCTCACAAATTAGTACAGAACCGGGTACGACCCTATTATCTCTATCAATGTGATCTCTCGGAAGGTTTGACCCATTTCCGGACGCCGGTGGGCAAGGGCATTGAGATAATGGAAAGCCTGATCGGTCACACCAGCGGTTTTGCTGTGCCAACTTACGTGGTGGATGCGCCGGGTGGCGGTGGTAAAATCCCGCTGATGCCCAATTACATCATCAGCTGGTCCACTAACAAGGTCATTCTGCGGAATTACTAGGGCGTCATCACCACCTATAAAGAACCGGATTCCTACGAACCCTATTTTTACAACCGGGATTGTGAAAACTGTGATTTACGGCTGAAGCTGGAAAGTCCCGCCGAGAACAAGGCGATCGGCATTGAAAAACTGCTCTCGGATTATGATAAACCCTATACCCTGACGCCCGAAAATACCGAACGATATACCCGACGAAACGGACAAGACTATTGGCGGTTCTCGATTATCTGATCTTCATTCTGTATATGGTTGGAATTCTCTACATCGGATTCCATTTCTACAAACGCAATAAGGATATCGAGGATTACTATGTCGGCGGTCGGAATGTGCCTCCTTTGCATGTGGGTCTGTCAATCGTCGCCACCGATGTGGGCGGCGGATTCTCCATCGGACTGGGCGGTCTGGGATTCGTGATGGGACTGGCGGGCAGCTGGCTGCTGTTCACCGGCTTGGTTGGCGCCTGGCTGTCGGCGGTGTTTATTATTCCGAAAATAAAAAAACTCGATCTCAAAAATAATTTATTGACCTATCCTGATTTTCTGCACTTAATTTACGATAAAAAGGTAGCGACGCTGGCGGCGTTGATTTCGGGTATCGGCTATATGGGCTTTACCGGCGCCCAGGTGCTGGCGGGCGCCAAACTGATGTCCGCCACACTTTTTGAAAAAGCGGTTCTCGGTCTGACGCCATTGCAATTCTCTCTCTATTTTATCGGATTTATCATTATCATTTACACGGTACTGGGAGGCATCAAGGCGGTCATTTATACCGACACGGTGCAGTGGATTGTCCTGCTGAGCGGACTGATTCTTCTGGCGATTCCCTTCACAGTGGTCAAGATCGGCGGTTTTAACAATATCCGGGCGGCACTGCCGCGTGAATTTTTCTCGCTGACCAATATCCGCCCGGTGCAATTCATCAACTGGCTGGTGACCATCGTACCGATCTGGCTGATCGCCATGACGCTCTATCAGCGGATGTTTTCAGTCAAAAATGTCAAAGACGCCAAAAAAGCCTGGTACATTGCCGGTTTTTTCGAATATCCGATCATGGCGTTCATGGGCGTCTTTCTGGGCATGTGCGGACGGATATTATTCCCCGAAGTGGACCCTGAAATGGGCTTACCGATGACCATTAAAACCGTTCTGCCCATCGGGGTCACGGGAATAGTTATCGCCTCCTATTTTTCCGCCATCATGTCCACCGCCGACAGCTGTCTGATGGCTTCTTCCGGTAATATCGTTAATGACCTCTACCGTAGCTTTTTCGGTTCGAAAAAGAGTGAAAAGCATTACATCAAAATCTCGCAGCTGGTCACGCTGATTATCGGCGTCAGTGCCATCATCCTCGCCAGCCGCTTCACCATGGTTCTAGATGCGATTCTCTATGCCTATGCATTCATGGTGTCCGGCTTGTTCATCCCGACCCTGGGCGCTTACTTCTGGAAGCGACGCAGCGCCACCGGCGCTTTCTGGGGTATGCTCAGCGGGGGCAGTTTGACTCTTGTGCTCATCCTTCTTGATATTAAACTCCCCTTTGGGCTGGATGCGACCCTGTTCGGCATTGTCCTGTCGGGTTTCGTGTTCATAATCATTTCACTGCTTTTCCCGGATCAGAAAGGAGATTCAGCATGACTGATACAGTCGAAAAATGGCGGTCGTCGCTACTGCAACACGGTCAATACAACAACCGTGTGTACCTCATGAAACTGGCTGAATCCGACGGAAAGGCGATTATTCCCTATCTGGATCAGCTGGCAAAGACTAACGGCTATACGAAAATCTTCGCCAAAGTACCCGGCACTCTGAAGTACGCATTTGAGACCAACGCCTACGTTCAGGAAGCCTTCATTCCGCAGTTTTATCAATTGCAGGAATCGGTCTGCTTTATGGCAAAATATTTAAAAGCAGAGCGCAAAACCGATCCCAATCTGGAGCGGATCAAAAAGGTACTCGAAACCGCTCAAGCGAAAGCCGCTGCGATTGACCGGGTGGAGC
>DSAS01000141.1 GCA_011046365.1 Fidelibacterota bacterium | reverse complement strand
TGAAACAATTTTTTTGGTTCATAATTCATCTGCGTCCCTCAGCGTCTATTTTCCCTATTTATCTGGCGTTCTTTTGAGTCTTGTACTCCTTAGTCAGCACGCGGCGTTTAAATGCCAGTGTTGAGCCAAAATTGATCAATAATCCGACTTCTATGTCGGTGGCTTTCAGATAATTCACGAGTTGAACTTCATGGATCGGATCGATACTGCTAACGGCTTTCAACTCGACAATAACCCTATCATCCACGATAATATCGGCGAAATAATCCCCGACCACCAGATTATCGTAATACACATGAATGGGCACCTGTTGATGTACCGTCAGACCCATTTTCGATAATTCATGACAGAGCGCATTTTCGTATACCTTTTCCAGGAAACCATAGCCCAGAACTCCGAAAACTTTATAGGCGGCGCCAATAATTTTATCTGTTATTTCGGAGTGTTTATAATTTGACATAAAGTGATGATCAGCCCTTTTGGAAATGTATTTAATCGTGATTCCTCAGTATCCTTCAGCATCAAATGTACGGACACTGATTTTTTATTATTTCTTATGCTATTGTCTTTATTCATAATATCTCAGCGTCATTCAGTGTCTATTCAAAAACAATCCTTAAAATTCCTCAGCGTTATTCAGCGTCTGCAATCTCCACACAACCGAAGCCGGCGCTATTCTTCTCGCCGAATCCGCATTGATACCCGACTTTAATCAGTTCGGGGTCTGCGGTTATCGAGAAGGGTGCTTCGAAGGCTTTGATTACGATCCCGTTTTTAAAGCGAATCAATTTACTGATCCGACCCTGGCGCCGTAACAGATATTCGGCATCAAAAGCGAATTCAAAGGGATGTCTGGTGATATAGTTGCGTTTGTGGACGGTCTCATATTTCCGGATCAGGTTTTTTTGCAGATTGCGAATAAACGGCTCTTTTTCTTCCGGTTTCAGGTATTCCAGAAAATGCGGCTCGGGGCTTTCCCGATCTTCCCGATCACGGACAGTTGACACAGTAATCGGTGACAGGCAGATGAATTTCATCGTTTCCCGGAATTCCGGTTCCGCCAGGCTTTCCACGCGGCTGATCTGAAAACGAGCCTCCGACCGCCCGGTACCCAGTCGCAGTTCCCGCTCAGCGAAAATACCGTAGATCAGGTGTTCATAACTTTTCTCCACGGCTGTCGCGACGATCAGTTCAAGCCTACGAACATCGTATAAACCGTCTTTCCGGAAATGATACGGATAAACGAACAGCCGCGAAAAGGTAAATAGCTTCAGTGTTTTCAGTGTGTTCAGGGCGCTCTGAAAACCGACATCGTGCAGAAATCGGGCGTAGGTTTCCGACGATTTGGCAATCAGCGCATAGATGGC
Source organism: Fidelibacterota bacterium (assembly GCA_011046365.1). Classification (GTDB taxonomy): domain Bacteria; phylum Fidelibacterota; class UBA2242; order UBA2242; family UBA2242; genus B118-G9. The sequence goes on along the minus strand of DSAS01000141.1, from coordinate 8,615 downwards.
GCTATGGAGTCGGTATTGGTAATTGAGCGGTATAAAAGCCGGTTTTTCAGAAATCATCTCAATTTTTATGCGCATGATGTCTCCGCTGATATCCCTAATAAATTACAATCCGCACCCTGAAAAAGGTTTTCAAATTGCTATGTTTACTCTGGATATTTAAGGAATTATTTCATTAAATGCCAGAATTTTTTAAATCCACCAGGCAGGGATTGAAATAGCCGTGCCGGAGCGCCGGGAATTTATCGCGCATTCTGTTGATTGTTTCAAGGATACCGATTCCCGCTTGTTCTTCGGGTTTGAGCGTCGCCCAGTACCATTCCGGATCCATATTCAGATTGCGCCACTGAATCATATCAATCTGATAATGTTCTATTAAATTTTCCAGCGCCTCAATTTCCGCCGGCTGATCGGTGAATCCGGGAAAAACAAAGAGATTGAGCGACACAAATCCACCCCGGGATTTCATTGCCTCAATGGCAGCCAGCACATCGGCGAACCGATACCCCTTCGGTCGAAAATAGCGCTGATAAAACAATTCTCTGGCGGAATTCAGCGAAACCCGCATGCTGTCCAGACCCGCATTCCGGAGCGCTGCCACCACGTCCGGGCGGCTGGCGTTGGTATTCAGATTAATCGTACCTTTCGGGGTCCTTTGGCGGATGCCTTTGACCACATCAATCAGGAGTTGGGCATTCATCAAAGGCTCACCTTCACAGCCCTGCCCGAAGCTGGCTACCGGTTCCGGCGCCGTTTCCAGATGATCAACGGCAATCTCCGTAATCTCCGCAGCCGTCGGTATGAAGCTGATCCGAAATTGAGCACTGCAAACGCCGGTATCCTTCTGGAGAGAGATACAGCCCAGGCAGTCGGCATTGCAGCTTTGTGAGGTGGGCAGCGGCAGCTCCCAGCGGTTCAATAGAAAATTTAGCGCCGCCGGGCAGCCATAGGTCATGGCACAGTTATTCACAAGATGATCTGCCAGCCGATTGTGGGGATACTTTTTAAGCTGCTGCCGGGCAGCCTTTTTTATCCGCTCCCCATTGAACTGTGACGGGTCCTGGCGAATACTCTCGTCAATGCGGATCGCCGGCACATAAAAACGTCCCGCATACCAGCCGACGGCGGAATAGGCGTAGAGCGGTAACAGCGGCGCTTCCGGCAGGCATTCGTAAGCGGCGTGATAGCAAACCGTATATGCCGGCGCGACGAAAGCCGCCACGGCGACAACTCCTTCGCCGTCGTCGCCCTCCAGAATTTCAATCTCGCCGGTTTCCGGCTGTTTCCCCACCGGTAACCGACCGGGCAGCTCCAGCAGTTGACTGCCAAAGGGCAGAGGTATCCACATTTCCGGCTGAATCTCGACAATCCGTTCCGCGCTGCTGCCGAGCGCCCATAGATGTTCGTGATTAAACACCTGTCCATTGCCGTCGCTATAAACCAGCAAAGGTTTAATATTATTCATATTCGGAATCCACGTTCAGCCGGGCTGCCTTCTGTCCGTTGCGGATCATATTGACGCTGACATTGATCTCAAAGCCGACAATCAGCGAAAAGGCAATCAGATACAGCCAGAGCAGCAGCACCATGAGGGTTCCCAACGAGCCGTAGAGTCTATTGTATTGAGCAAAATTGTTGACATAAAAACTAAAAACCAGCGACGAAATTATGATCATAAAAGTGGCGACTGCCGAACCCCACGAGAAAAAACGCCAGCCGGTCTTTTTCGCCGGCGCCAGATAGTATAAAAAGGAAACGATGAAAAAGAGCAGCATAATCAGAATCAGCCAGCGACCAATTAACAGCAGATAGTACATGAGAGCCACCTGAATGATCTGCAATTCCACCAGCCGGTTGATTCCGATTTTGCTGAAAATGATCAGACCTACCGACAGCAGCAGCATACTGAAAATCAGCGCCACCAGTATCACCGACACCGTCCGCTGAGTGAACCAAGTGCGCGTTTCAAAACTGTGCTGACTGGTGTTGAATGCTGAAATCAGGGCATGAATCCCGTTACTGGAAAAAACAATCGTCACAATCAACATAATCAGCAAAAGGACACTGCTTTTTTGGGTGACGACCTCCACGAGCGTATTTTCAAAGACCTGATAGACATTTTCGGGGATAAAATCGGCGATCAGCGACAGTAATTCCGACTGAAAATTTGCAATCGGCACAAAAGGGATCAGGGTGAACAGTAAAATCGTGCTGGGAATCAGGGCGAGAAACAGATTATATGCTACCGCCGAAGCCCGGGTAACCAGCGAGCCCTTGGTAAAACCCATCAAAAACAGCCTTATGACCTGTTTTAGCGTTGAAAATTTGCCCTGAAATAATTTTTCTATCCGCATGATAGCGTAAAATTAGAATTCTCTTCGGGAAAAACAAGCCCGGAATTATTTTAATACGGTCATCTTTTCATGGAAGACCTTATCACCGAGTATCACCTGATAGATGTAGAGACCGGTCGCCACGGTTTTACCGTAATTGTTGCGTCCGTTCCAAGTTACGGAATAATGACCCGGCAGCTGCGGTTTGTTGATCAGTGTAGCGACTTCTTGTCCCAGAAGGTTATAAATCTTGATGGAAACATCATACGCCACGAGTTCTTCAAACGCCTCTTCGAAGGTCATAAAACCGCCGGCGCCGATGGTATAGCGAATCGTTGTCTGGGAATTAAATGGATTGGGATAATTCTGTCTGACGCTGAACTGTTCCGGCAGAATGACCGCCGGGTTGGCGGAGTTGACCCGAATCTGGTAGATTCCCGGCTTGACTGTGTACGCCCAGTAACTGCCTTTCTCCAGGCTGGTATAGGTTTTCAGGTGTCGCCACTCCCCATTTTCCAGTCGGTAAATGCCCAGATAGGCGGCATATTGCTGCAGGAATTGCATTTTATCCAGATTAAACATAATCCGGGCATTATCCTCCAGCCGGGCAACTGGAATCCGGAAATCAAACTCATCGGAAACGGCAAAATCATCAACACTAAACATACCCTTGGCGAGCGCCGTATCCGGTCGGAGGGCGGATTTGTAAGGGATAAAAAGGGCGCAAAGGTCCATGGGCACCGCGTTCGCTGCGAACAGGAAAGACATGATGCTGTCCGGATCAGTCAGGGCGCCGCCGGTCTCCCGGCTGATTCGGGATACGCCAATCTGATAGGTATAATCGCCCCGGTTGCCGGCAAGGTCGCTGCCTGCAACCTGAATCTGAACGATTCCGGTCTTTTCAATCTGATAAGTGGCGTTATAATAGATTGCGCTGTCCGCATCCAGGTCCTGCAAAACCGGGAGCGTGTCGCCGTCAGTGATAATCTGTACCCGGTCAGCCATTAATTCTGATGGGAAAACATCAATTTCCACAAAGCGGCTGGCTAACTGATTCTGAAAAATTGCCAGCTCAAAGGTCGGCTCGGTCGTATCTGTAACGGTAATTTTCAGATACTGGCTGTCAGCGCCGCCCAGGGGATCGGTGACAATCACCAGCAGCGAATCAACGCCGAAACGGTCAGGATCGGTCCAGAATTTGACCCGTCGGGATGTATCGGTATAATCGCAGTAGACAAACCCGGCGGCGCTGAACTGCCACTGCATGGATCGGGTATCGTGATCCTGGTCGCTGACGTAAATATCGAGTTGGTATTCCACCGTGTCTTTCTGATCGAAAGTAATGGCAAACAGGCTGGAATCAATCTGCGGTGGATCGTTAAACGGCAGGACCGTCACCGCCACCGTCATCGTATCGGAGAGTCCACCCTGATCGGTGACAACCGCAGTCAAAACGTCTGAACCGTGATAATCCTCCGGTGCCGCCAGAGTTATTTGGCGAAGCAGTGAATCGTAGTAGACTGCAACCGGTCCCAGGGTACTGAAAGCCCAGCGCAGCGAATCGTTCGGGTCTTCCACATCATAGACCAGCGAGTCCCATTCTGCGAGCGATAATCTGAAAAAACTATCCTCTACAAAGACAATCGGCGGCAGTGAATCCAGCACCGGCTTGTCATTAACCGGCTCGATAGCGATCAATACTGTCACTGTATCGGCGGCTAAACCGTCGGAAACGGTAAATCCAAACGGACGGGCAGGCGTGAAATAATTCGGTGCGCCCGATATGGTGGCAATGTGCGTCGAGGGATGGATTTCGATGATAATGCTGTCTGCGGCACCGTTAGCGCCCTGTGCGGGCGCCCGCCGGTTTCCTGATTTCATTCCGGTAATTTCCAAAGCGTTTTGCCGGTTTGCCAGAGAAGTGCTCACGGAACCTGAATTTTCCACCCGGAAATAACCGAAAACCAGATCGTCAGCACTCGTTTCAATATCGGCGGCGTAATCGTTTAAATTTACATAAAAGGTATCATCTTCGGGGAAGGAGATATCGGGAATCGGGCTAAAGACCGGCGCATCATTCACCGGCTGATAATGCACGATTACCTCTGCCGTGTCCGCCAGCAGCTCCGCATCGGTGGCGATTATCTGCAGGGTATCGTTTCCAAACCAGTTTTCCGGGGGTATTATCGAGAGGATCGAGTCAATAATCACGCCTGAAACGTAATTCCCGTCCAGGATAGTCCAGATCAGGGTCGTATTGTGATTGTCCACATCGCTGACAAATTCGAACCAGTTGGACAGTACGACCGTAATCGTCGAGTCTTCCGCGGCATTCAGCTCCGGCAATGTTGCAAAAACCGGTGCATCGTTGACAGGCTCCACTCTGATCGTTGTAATAACGCTGTCACAGCCGTATTCCGCACTATCGGTGCTGTCATTTACAACAAACCGGAAATCAAAACCATCAATGCAGAAATTGGGCGGGGCATAGAATTTGGCAAGATTTGTCGCCGGATCAATGTCAATACTGATGCTGTCCCCGTTTGAATTGACCAGCAGCAACCGTCTGGAATTCACCGAATAGGATTTTCTTTGCGGAATTTTCTTTGCCGATTCAGATTGAGATGGTAAAACATCAGCACTACTCTTGCCAGTCTCCACCGGCTCTACCGACCAGTTCAGCTCCAGCTTGTCGTTATCCACATCGGTAACATAGTCATTCAGGTTCAAAGTAGTGGAATCATCCTCATCAAAGCTGATCAGCGCTGGGAACTCCGTCGCAATCACCGGCGCGTCGTTGACCGGCAGGACAATCACAATCAGCCCGGTTGTGTCACTCAATTCGCCGTCCGATACCACTACTTCGCCGGTGTCTGGTCCAAACCAGTCCGGCGGTGCCGTAAGCAGCACTGAATCGCCCTGGATAACCGCTATGACAGAATTGAATGAAATCACCTGCCAGCTCAGGGCAGAATCGGGATCATCAATGTCCGTCACCCGGTCAAACCAGTCGGATATTTGAATGATCAGGGAACTATCCTCTAAAAATGCATACTCATCCAGAGCGGCGAGAACCGGTGCGTCGTTGACATTTTCGACGAAAATACTGAACGTATCCAGGTCCGTCTCACCGGCGCCGTCCGTGATGCTGTAAATGATTTGAAAACTCTGTTCCCGGTCGTCATTGGTGGGCGTCCAGGAAATCAAACCGGCATACCCGTCAATTTGCATGGCGGGCGGACCCTGTACCAGACTGAAGGTCGCTGAATCGCCCACGTCCACATCTTCAAAACGGATCGTATAACTGAAAAATTCATCCTCCCGGGCAATAGTATCTGCCTGGGCGAAGATCTGTGGCGGATCGTTGGTATTTAGAATATGCAAGCGAAAGGTCAGTGAATCCGACGCCCTTTCTTTATCAAATACCCAGAGCTCAAAACTGACATCGCCCACAGCATCGTTCTGCGGCGTCCAGCTCACTATCCCGGTGCCGCTGTCAATCTGTATGGCAGGCGGAAAAGCCTGCAGCTCGAAACTCAGCGAGTCTCCGTATACCGAATCAATATCCTGAGCGAAAAATTGAAATGTCCAGAGGCTGTCCTCGTAGATCGTATCCTGCGTCGTTGTCGTCGTCAGCCAGGGCGCATCATTGGCGTTTTCCACGATGAGATGGATCAGCTGCTCAACAATGGAACCGTTGCCGTCATTAAATCGAATGGTAATCACTGAGATGTCCACATCATAATTACCCGGTGTACCGGTGAGCACGCCAGTGGTGTCGTTACCGCTCAGCCAGGCGGGCAGTCCTGTGAATGTATAAACGCCGTCACCCTGGGCTTCGTCATCAACCTCCGCGTCGTAGCTGAACAGCTCGTCCTGTGTCGCTATGCTGTCGGTCATTGTGGAAGTAAACTGTGCCGGATTATTGATCACGGTAATGGTAAAAATTTGCGACCGGCTGCCGCCGTTGCCGTCATCAACTTTTACATTCATCCCGACTGAGCTGGCGACATGCTGGTTCAGGGGTGTTCCCGACAGCACCCCGGTTTCGGCGTCCAGAGTAATCCAGTCCGGCACCTCATTCAAAAAGCCGTAACTCGTCGTTCCCTGCTCTTCATCGTCACTATTAATATCGAACGTGAATACATCGTCTTCTGTAATTGTTGTATCGGTAAATATTTGGGTGAAGCTTGGTCCCCGGTTGGCAATCGCCAATGAGTATCGCAAAGTATCAAATCCGCCGTTGCCGTCATTGACCATGATTTCGATGCTGTCACCGCTGGTTACATGTTGATTCAGCGGGGTCCCGCGCAGCAGTCCGGTATTTGGATTCAGGCTCAGCCAGACGGGTTTTTGTAGGGCGGTATAGATCATTGTTCCCTGCCCCTCGTCGGAACAATGGATGTCCACTGAATAGAGCAAATCTTCGGTGCCGGTAGTCAGCGGATCGGTGGTAATAACCGGTGCGTTATTGATGACGGTGATGACAAAATCCAGGGTATCGGAGGCATCCAGACCGTCATCCACCTTTACGGAGACCGTATTGTCACCGACATGTTGATTCGAAGGCGTACCGCTCAGCTTACCGGTGCTGCTGTTGATCGTCAGCCAGCCGGGATTCGTCAGCAGGCTGAAGAGATTGGCTCCCGACGGATCAACCAAAGCCGGCGTATATTCGTAAAGACTATCTTCCTCGATTAAGGTCAAAGGAGCCCCGGTAAATTCAGGCGGTCCGTTTGCTACGGTAATCTGAAAAGAAGTCACGGCGAAACCGCCAAATGAATCAGTCGCCCGGACTGATATACTGTATGTTCCAACCTCAGCATTTCCGGGCGTGCCGCTCAATACGCCGCTGGTGGCATTCAGGCTGATCCAGGCGGGCAGACCGCTTGGCGCGGTATAACTGACGCCGCCGGCAAATTCATCGTCGCAATCCAGATCGATCAGAATGTCGCTACTCTCCGTGACAATGGTATCCGCCTGGGCGCTGAACACCGGCGCAACATTGGCGACGATCACCGCGACATTCAGCGTGTCCTTCCCACCGTTCCCGTCAGAAAATTCCATATATATCGAATCGCTGCTGTTGACGTAACTGTTATTCGGTGTACCACCGATCAAGCCGGTTGCCGAATTGAGCAATGTCATCCAGCCTGGCAGGTGAATGACCGTATAGCTGGTTACACCCTGTCCTTCGTCGTCAACATCCAGATCGTAACTGAATTCTGAATCTTCAACGGCATCAAAAGAAGCCGGGGCGGTTAAAAAATTGGGCCTTGCATTGACAACACTGATATTCCAGCTCTGCTCGACTGCAGCACCCGATGTATCCGCCACACCGGCTTTGACCGTTACCAGCAAGCCGCTGAAATTATTATCAGGCGTCCAGTGAATCGTGCCGCTGCCGGCGTCAATCGTCATCCCGGCAGGCTTATTAATCAGGGAGTAGGTCAGCGGATCGCCGTCCGGGTCCATTGCGCTGAGATTATAAACGTATGACTCATCTTCGTTGGCGACTGTAACGGGCGCCGAGGTGATAACCGGCGGATCATTGATATTGGCAACGTGGATCGTATAGGTCTGATCGGCGCTGCCGCCATTGCCATCGTCAATCCGTATGGTGAACAGTGACGTCCCCACTGCAGCGTTGTCCGGTGTGCCGCTAATTAAACCGCTGGAGGAGTTGATTGACATCCAGTCGGGATAGATACCGCTGAAAGAATAGCTGCACAATTCATCCTCATCCGTGCTTGCCAGGTCTGCTTCAAAGGGCTCATCCTGAGTCGCATAAAAGGGTCCGGCGGTGATCAATTCCGGGACACTGTTGCGAATCCGAATGTAAATCTGCGCTGTATCGGTGGCGTAACCGTCGTCAAACACAATCCGAAAAGAATCCAGCCCGACGTCCCGGTTGAGCGGAGTCAGTTGCGCAATTCCGGCGGCAGCGTTTGTTAGCGACACCCATTCGGGATTTGCCAGCCCGCTGAGACGGTAAACCGCCGCGCCGCCCAGCCCCTCATCATCGGCGGTAAAATCCACCGTATAGCTGGAGTCTTCCCAGATAAAAAATGTATCGGCGATCGCCGTAACGAAACCCGGTGGCGCGAAATCAGCGACCACCGGCGCAGCAATTACCGGAACCGCATTAAGTACATTAATTGTAAAATTGGCTGAAATTGCTGCATTTTGCAGATCGGTGGCTTTGACGGTGACGGATTTTGCTCCTACCTGGCTGTTGTCCGGTGTCCAGTTGATCACGCCGGAAGTGGCATTGATGGTCATTCC
>DSAS01000184.1 GCA_011046365.1 Fidelibacterota bacterium | reverse complement strand
CTTCGGCATGTAAACCCGTTCCCGTAAACATCATGATAACAACCAAAAGACTGACAGCAATTTTCTTCATTTGATCTCCCTCTGTTAATTGATAGTTAATATTTATAGAAATATTGTAAAAATCAATAAGTTTTTCTAGAATGGGTTAAAATCAGCCAATTTAGTTCTTAATCCGATGGTCACGAATACCAATATGGGATATGCCGGAACCAAATTCAGGACCAACTGTTTCCGTTTATTCAACTGATACGCCAGCTCCACTTCGCTATAAGGTCCGACGAAACCTTCGATGGCTCCCCAATCCTTAAAAAGCCGGGTTTCAATGCCCGACTGTCCGTATTTGGTTCAGCTGCGCCGGATGTCTATGCCGGCGCCAAATCCGAATCCAGCCGATAATTTTCGGTACCGAAAAATTGGCTGTTTGAATATCATCGTCGCCAGATAACCCGCCGGCTGGACGGCACAGTCAATATACAATGACAGAGTTGTGCGCCAGTACAGCTCGCGGCTGTTCAGTGGTTTATCGAAAGCGGCGAGCACACCCGGATTGAGTAGGTTTTGTGCCTTTACGTCAAATTTCAGTGGGAAATATTCCGCATTATATCTTACGTCAATAATATGGTGAGTCAGCCCCAGGATTCGGACTGATAAATGGTGGTGGGAAAATTTTTGGTCTGCGGAGCGGATTTTACCGGGACACAGCAGAATTCCGATCAGGAGTAACAGTAAATTTTTTACCAAAGAGAATCCTCTGTGCCCGGCATTACTTGCGCAAACCTTCCGCTATCTCGATTTCAGTCATGGTCTTACCGTGATAGGCTTCCAGGGGGATACTGATCAGGGGGTAGATGTTGACACAGGGGATCAGTAGCAGCCACTCCTTGTTGCGGATTTTTCGATAATGCAGCTCATTGCCAACCCGGGGACCAATGCAAAATGCCGCCAATGCGCCTTCGAAACCGTTATTTTTGCCGCCCATTTCATACGCCATATATGCGCGGGTACCGGTGTAGATCACATTACCAATAGGCACCAGTATACCGGTGGCAGAGCCCGCTACAAGCGAGCCACCCAGAGCGATCCATTCGCTGAGGTGAATTTCTTCAATTCCCTCGTTCATCTCCAGACCGACGCGGGGACCCAAAAGACAACTAGCCAACGCCGGTCCGAAGCCACCGGGTTTGCGACGGCTGCGTCTGGTTGATATTGGCAGCTGCTGCCCGGTCGGCGTCGTATCGCTGATTGGCGCTGTCACCGTTGGTTGCGGTTTTTCGCCAATCGGTTCAGTCAAACGCTCAGCCACTACTTCAGCGCCTGTGGATAAGAGTGAAACAAAATCGCCATCATGATGGTAGATAAACGTCCGGGCAATATCCCCCTTTTCAACATCCACCATCCGAACAGTGATCGAATAAGCCGCATCAATTTTTGTGATTGTTCCACCGACCACTAATTGGCTGCCTGCCAGCCGACCGATCTCAGTCAGACACGGAACCGTCGCACAACTGTCCCCCGAATATCCCGCTTTTTCCAGACCCTTATTGACGTCGGGAAGAGCGAGAATCGTGTAGCATTCCCGCTGAAAAAGTTCCACCCGTAAATGTTCGGTGAACACCCGGGCTTCTTCGATTGCGCCACTGCGGGCTTCAAAATCTAGGATAACCAGCGAAAGAGATTGACCTGCCGCCAATCCTGACAGTATCAGGATGATTGCCAGCGACTTTGTGAACCATTTCCTTTCCATTTTACTTCCCCTATCTGTCATTGACACAGAAATGTGCGGTAATTTAGCACAAATTGGTAAAATCTTTAATATTATTCACAGAACCTTGGATGAAAAATTGCATTGAAGGTTGACATATTGCCGGAAATTGTGTAAATGTATCAGAGGAATTGTGATTTTCATCAATCATCGCAGAAGAAGAATGCTGATCCAATCCTTGCACCGGATGCCTTTACCGGCAAACCAGATGCAGTCACCGATCTTCTGTAACCATCCATTTTCAAAGTTCATCAAACAGCTGTTGAATAGTTCATTAACGCTGGATTAAAGGAGATTGATTATGCTGACAATTGGAGATATAGCCCCCGATTTTACACTGCCGGACCAGAACGGCTCTGAAGTAAGGTTAAGTGATTTCGCGGGTCGCTGGGTGGTTCTGTACTTTTATCCGAAAGATAATACCAGCGGCTGCACGCAAGAGGCGCTTGATTTTACGGAACATCTGGGCGAATACAAAAAATTGAATGCGAAAGTATTCGGCATCAGTCCCGACTCGGTTGAGAGCCACCGGAAATTTATTCGGAAACACGATCTGAAGGTTGATTTGCTGGCGGACCCCGAACATACCGTTTTAAAGAAATATGGCGTCTGGCGGGAAAAATTAATGGTCGGGCGTAAGTATTTCGGCGTTGTCCGGACTACCTACCTGATCAATCCGGAAGGTCGGATCGAGAAGATTTGGGAAAAGGTGAAGGTAGCTGGACATGCCGATGCGGTGATGTGTGAAATTCAGGATTCTATATAATAACGGGAGGCGAGATGCAATTTGATGAAGTGATTACCCAGCGGAGGGCATTACGCTCCCTCGGCAAAGTTGAAATTACCCGGGATTTGGTCCACAGTCTGGCACAGGCAGCTGGTCTGGCGGCATCCTGCGCAAACAACCAGCCCTGGCGTTTTGTTTTTGTGTTTGATGAAAAGAAATTAAAGGAGCTCTTTGAATCCCTGTCGCCAGGGAATTACTGGGCGAAAAAGGCATCGCTGATGGTTGCGGTGCTGACTCAAAAGGAGCTGGACTGCGTCATCAAAGAGCGGGAATATTTTCTCTTCGATACCGGTATGGCGACGGCACACTTGCTGCTCAAAGCCACCGATTTTGGACTGGTGGCGCATCCCATGGCTGGCTTCAGTCCCGCGAAAGCCAGAGAGGTGCTCAATATTCCCGATGAAATGCAATTGGTTACCCTGATTGCCGTCGGCAGGCGGCTGAATGCCATTGATCCGGAGCTTTCCGAAAAGCACCGGGAACAGGAACCACAGCGTCCGGCTCGCCTGAAGTACGCAGATTTTGTATATTTTAACGAATATGAAAAGTAGTAAACCAGGAGTAAAAATATGCAAGAGTTACGTCCCATCCGGGAAGTTGTCCAAGATATCGGTCTCAAGGAGGACGATGTCGAGTATTACGGTGATTACAAAGCCAAATTGAAACTGAGCACCTATCAGCAATTGCAGGCGAAGCCTGACGGAAACCTGGTGCTGGTTTCGGCGATCACGCCAACTCCCGCGGGCGAGGGGAAGACCACCACCTCCATCGGTCTCTCCATGGGATTGAACCGGATCGGTAAAAAGTCCATTGTGACCCTGCGCGAGCCATCACTGGGACCACTCTTTGGTATGAAAGGCGGCGCCACCGGCGGGGGCATGACCCAGGTTCACCCAGTTGACGATATAAATATGCATTTCACCGGCGATTTGCACGCCGTTACCGCTGCCCATAATCTGATTTCCGCCGTGGTGGATAATCATATTTTTCGTCAAAAAGAGCCGCAACTGGATCCGCGCCAGATTGTCTGGAACCGGGTCATGGATATGAACGATCGCTCGCTGCGGAAAATTGTAATCGGTTTAGGTGGTAAAAGAAACGGTTTTCCCCGTGAGACGAACTTTAGTATTTCTGCTTCTTCGGAGGTGATGGCAATTCTTGGGCTGGCGGAATCCTATGCCGATCTCAAGGAGCGGATCGGCAACATTTTTCTGGGATATACCTACGACAACAAACCCGTTTATCTCAAGGAACTGAATATTACGGGAGCGGTAGCAGCCCTGTTAAGAGATGCGCTGAAGCCGAATATTGTGCAAACCAGTGATGGAACACCGGCATTTGTGCATGGCGGACCCTTTGCGAACATCGCCCAGGGAACCTGCAGTGTGCTATCCATGAAAGCGGCACTGAAACTTGCGGATTATGTCATCACGGAAGCCGGGTTTGGTTTTGACCTGGGGGCGGAGAAATTTTTTGACATTGTCGCGCGCAAATCCGGATTGAATCCCAAAGCCGTCGTGCTCATTGCCACCATTCGAGCGCTGAAAATGCATGGCGGGCGGGACATTAAAGAGCTGAATGAACCCGATCCGGCGGCGGTCAAACGGGGAATCCCTAATTTACTGAAGCATATTCAGAACATCTGCCATTTCGGGGTTCCTGCGGTGGTGGCGATTAATCGCTTTAATTCGGATACCGATGCTGAGATCAAGGTTGTGTCCGATATGATGGACAGCCGAGGAGTTGAATGGGCGGTCATTGATTCCGCCGCACGGGGCAGCGCCGGTGCCGTCAATCTGGCTGAGAAAGTGACGGCGATTACCGCCCATGATGAGCATTATCATACGCTCTACGAAATGGATACCACGATCGAAGAGAAGGTCGAGAAAGTTTGTAAAGACATCTACGGTTCTGAAGCGGTGGACTTTACCAAGGAAGCCCGGAGAGCCATTCAAAGAATCTCTAAGCTGGGTCTCGATAAACTTCCAGTCTGTATCGCCAAGACGCAGAAATCTCTGTCCGATAATCCCGAACTGCTCGGTCGCCCCAAGGATTTTCTCATCACCGTCCGGGATGTGCAGATTTCTTCGGGGGCGGGTTTTCTCGTACCAGTCACCGGCGATATGCTGCTGATGCCCGGTCTGCCGAAAACACCAACGGCGGAGAATGTGGATATTGACGAGAATGGCGAGGTTACGGGAATGTTTTAATGCTCATCTGAGAGCGGCTTACAGGTCACTTCTGATTGGGCTTTGTTCTGTTATTTGCTGATGACCCCTTTGATCATATCCAGATAATCACTGATCAGGCGGGTGATGAGGAATTTTTCCCGCACGTGCTCCCGGGCATTTTTACCGAGTCGCTCGGCGAGTTGTTTATCTTTCAGAATCTGGATAATGCGCTCCGCGAAAGTATCTTCATCCCTGGGTTCGACCAGGAAACCGGTTTCGTTGTCAATGATCTGGAGCGGAATCCCGCCCACATTGGAGGCGACCACGGCAGCCTTTTTCCAGAGCGCTTCGGAGACGACGAGTCCGAATCCCTCGCGCAATGATTTTTGAATAATGACATCGGAATAGCGCTGGAGCGAGTTGACCAGAATGTTATTTTCGGAAGTTATCAGAATAATATCGCCGGTATCCACGAGGTGGTTGGCGATGCGCACCACCTTCTTGAAAATCTTCAATCCCTCGGGATCGTCGGCAGCCATGCTACCGCACAAGACCAGCCGGCAGTCAACTTTCTTTTTAACTTTTTGATATACCCGGATCACGCCTTCCGGATCTTTCCATTTATCAAAACGGGAGATCTGGGTAATGATCGGCTTATCGGTGGGGATATTGTATTTTTTCAGGAATTTGTGAATATCACGTTCGCTGAGTTCTTTGTTTTTCGGGCTGAGCGGATCAATGACCGGGGGAATAATTCGCTGTTCCACATAGATATTCTCTTTTTTATACTGTTCGCTGGAAACGACGACCAGGTCGTATTTAAGAATAAAGCCTTTCAGAAATTCCCAAAGATTTTCATTGGGGTGCGAGATGTCAATATGACAGCGCCAGAGCCAGGGTTGTTGTTTGGTATAGAAATTAATCAGCGGGAGTGGTTGCGGGTCATGGATGATGACGCAGTCGTGATTCAGGTGGGTGTATACCGAGAACTCTTCGCTGGCGCGGATGTAGAGTTGCTTTTTCATATTTGTCAGATGGATGGAATCACCCTGCAGTGCGTTGTGGAATTTTTTCGTGATCTCGAACAGGTCTGAGTTGCCGCGAATAATGCGCCAGCCGGTATCAATTCCGATGTCGTTCATCAGGGGTACGAGGCTGCCGAGAATCTCCGCCACTCCACCGCCCATATAGGTGGAATTGAGATTGATCACGCGTTTTCGGTAAAGACTTCTGGCTTGCTGGTAGATGTTAGTGATGATTTTATCGCCGACGATTTTACGGTAGTCAACCAGGTGAATCATGCAGGTTCTCCTATCAGTTTTTCGATTATTTGCCGGACATCTTCCGGTGCTTTGACGCGGTAATTGGCGGCGGTTGTGCCGATACCGACTTTAATAGTGAACTGGTCGCTGATTTCGTTGAAAATATCCTCGTCGGTTTTATCGTCGCCGAATGCAAGAATGAAATCCGGGGTGATGCGTTGAATCCATTTCGATACCGCCCGACCTTTATTGATGCCCACATTTTTGACTTCGATAACCTTGTTGCCCTCGAGAATCTGGAGTTTCAGACCGACCACTAGATAGCGCAGGGTTTCGGTTAATTCGCGCATCCGGATTTTGCCCAGTTCCGAAGTAGTTTTCCGATAGTGCCAGACCAGTGAATAGTCCTTTTCCTCGATGAACGATCCCGGTGTGCGGCTGACATAGAAGTCCATTACCGGGCGGATTTCTCGTTTCCACTCATCGGACATGGGCTCAATCAAATGCCAGTCGCCATGGGCGTCCCGGGACCAGGCACCGTGCTCGGCAATCAGATTGACGTTATCCAGCTTTCCCAGCCATTTTTCCAGGGTTTCCTTGTCCCGTCCACTGACGATTATCAGGTGATTATTCTGAGCGAGCGTCTGGATGAGTCTGAGCAGTGTCCGGTCGGGTGATGCCTTTTGAGGGTCTTTTGAAAAATGGACCAGCGTGCCGTCATAATCCAGTATGACCAGGCGTCTTTCGGCAGATCGGTACTTTTGCAGTAACATGTCCAGAGTTTGTTGATCCACAATCTTTGCTTCCATGGATGACTGAAGATTTTTAACGTCAATCAGGCGGTCAAAAAAGTCCTTTGCCCAGTATTGATTGGTATAGCGTTTGATCTTTTTCTGCATACTGATCAGGCGTTCGCACTGCTCTTTTTGCGGCATATTCAGGGCGGTGTTGATTCCTTCGGTGATGTCCATGATATTGTTCGGGTTAATGATGACCGCCTCATCAAGTTCCGCTGCCGCGCCAGCCATTTCGCTGAGCACCAAAACGCCGGCTTTTTCGTTCCGGCTGGCGACATACTCCTTGGCGACCAGATTCATGCCGTCACGGAGGGGCGTTATCAGTGCGACATCTGCCAGTTGATAGAAAGCCGAGAGGTGCTCAAAATTGAAAGAGCGGTAATAATAGTGGATCGGTGTCCAGCCGATGGTATTGTATTTGCCGTTTATTTCGCCGACGGTTTTGTCAATCTCGACCTTGATCTGTTGATATTGAGGTACTTTTGAGCGTGAAGGGACGACAATCAGAAACAGGGTTACTTTTTCCCGGTATTCGGGGAAGATTTTCAAAAAGAGCTGATAAGCCTTCAGCCGGTTGATGATACCTTTGGAATAATCCAACCGGTCCACCGAGAGAATCACTTTGTAATTGTTCAGACTGCGTTTATATTTAGCCAGAATTTTCTGCGCCTTGCTGCTCCTGCCGCCGCCGGCATAAGTTTCATAATCAATACCCAGCGGGAAAGAGTCAACTTTGATTGCCCGCTGCCGGTAGACCAACTGATTGGAAATGTAGTCAATATCCAGGAGCCGGTTGACGGCGCTCAGGAAATGGCGGGCGTAGTCGAAGGTATGGAAGCCGACCAGATCGGCACCGAGGATACCGTTTAAAATCTCTTTCCGCCAGGGCAGCGTCCGGTAAACCTCATAGGAAGGGAAGGGGATATGCAGAAAAAATCCGATTGCCGACAGGGTGTATTTTTTCCGGACGATGCCGGGCAGTAACATCAGATGATAATCGTGGATCCAGATGATGTCCTTTTCGGTGATGACCGAATCCAGTTGTTTGTAAAATTTCTGGTTGACCCGTTTGTAGACACTCCACATGCGGGTATCGTAGTCGGTATATTGCGTAAAATAGTGAAACAGCGGCCAGATGGTAACATTACAGAATCCTTCGTAACTCTTTTTAATTTCCTGAGTATTCAGAAAAACCGGAATCATGCGCAGCTTTTCCAGCTCTGCCGTGATGCTTTTTTTATCAGCTTCGGAATGAACTGTCAGTCCCGGCCAGCCGATCCAAATGCAGTTTTTCTGCTCGAAGATGGATTTTAAACCTGTCGCCAGTCCGCCCACGCTGGGTGTCATTTCGAAACTACCGTTTTTCTGTTTAACAGTCACCGGCAGGCGGTTTGAGACGATAAAAATACGCCGATTGTTATTATTTTTTTCCATATTCAGCAGAAATATTTTTCAATTCAGAAGAGCATACAGAGGTAATATAGCCAAGAGAACGGCGAAAAGCAAACGGAAGTCGGCGGTGGAAAAAGGGGCACTATCACTGACTGAAAAGGTAAAAGCTCCAGCGCGGTTTTTTGTGTGATCCGCGAAAAACATGGACGTCAGCCAGACGGGATTTTCCCCGGCGGACGTCGCAGGCGTAATAGAGGACAAAATCCAGTTGTGCCGGGTCTGTTCCATACTCGCGATCGAATTGAGCGGCGATATTATTCGCCGGTAAAGTGACGATGCGGGCGATTTCCGACGTCAGGAAGTTTAATCCCTCTTTAGTGGCGGTCGGTTCATACGATTTATAAATCAGTTCGGAGCAGACCAGTTCGTTGTCCGACAGCAGACTAAAGGAGTAATCGTAGCCGCGTCCCCAGTATTGAAACGCCGTCTCAATCGCCCGGGCTTTGGCGAGCTTCGACAGCCGTGGTCGCAGGCAGGCGGCATGATCCGCCAGACCGACTGAACCGATCACTGAATGGAAAATTATCCCCTCTTTTAGCCCCTCAATAATGCTGTTATCTTCGCCCATGTCGCCGGCGAGATAGGCGCTGAATGCATTGGGATAATGGCGTTCCAGATAGTGCCTAAAATCCCGGCATTCCGGGTCTTTCTTCTGATAAAATCCGGTGATTATCGAATCGCGGCTCCACTCAGTCAGCTTCTGCAAGTTACCGAGGTAGAGAGCCGAATGCGGCCAGAAACCGGGAATCCCGAGATTGGTCATGCGCCATTCGCCCCGCTCCAGGATAATGTCGCCCGGCTCAGCCAGTTCAGTGAATTGGCGGCACTGCTCCTTTGTGATAAATCCATCCCGCCGGTTGGTGAAACGGGTGTGTGCCATGAAAAGGGCAACACCTTTCTGGAGCGGGAAGACAAGTTTCAGTGAGCCGTCTTTGATTGTGTCCAGATAATTCGCCAGTAAAAGCGACATGCGTTTTGTATTGATGATCTCGACAGTGGCGGCGTAATTGGACTCGATAACGGGAAACAGAAACCGGTAGTCGGATAAACCGGAATCGCCGGAGGAACGCTCTTTCAGCCGGAGGTACCGGTTGTAACTAACATTGATATTGGTGATTTCAGGCAGTTTGAGGATATGCCATTTAAATTGGGAATACAAATTTTTGGGCAGGTTGCATTCGGGGATAGGCTCATCCAGAAGGATTTCAAAAGGGGTGATGAAGGCGCTATTTTCAAGGAAATAGAGACCGGTGGAATAGAGCAGAAGATAAGCACTGTAGCCAACCAGAAAGGCGCTGTCACGCTGAGAGGGGGCGATTTTCTGATAGTTCCGGTATTCCAGCATGATTTCAGTCAGACCGAGCAGATGATCCAGATACAGAATCCAGATTTCTTTAATCTCCCGGCGCTGTGAGCCGGTCAGAATCACCGGTTTTGCCATTTGGAAGGGGGCGAAGTAGTACTCAGCCCGATGATGGATTTGGTTGATATTTTGTTCGATGAACAGGATGAGGTGAGCGTCGGTATGGATTTTTTCAGCCAGTTCAGTGCTATCCAGAAGAGCAATATTCTGGACATCCAGTTTGATAAAGGAGCGGTTACAGCTGCTGGTCAGGGTGACAAGCAGAACTGTTAATAACCAATTGATCCACAATATATTACGCATATACCGGTGATAATCTAAAGGTAAGCCGGATTACGCCGTGACAATCAAAGGAAGATGTAGGCTAAAATTACAGCCACAACCAAGCCGGGCAGCATGTTGATCACTTTCAGCGCTTTAATTTCCAGGATGTTGATACCGAGACCGATTAGCATCAGTCCACCGACTGCCGACATTTCATTAATGACGGACTCT
>DSAS01000001.1 GCA_011046365.1 Fidelibacterota bacterium | reverse complement strand
GGGTCAGACTTTTTTTCCGTCCGAGCCGTTTTGTTCACATACAATTGTGTTCTTTGAACAGTCGGGCAGTCTGTGCCGGAATATAAAGTCAATACTCCGTGTTCCTCTGTGGTAAATACCTTTGCGCCCTCTGCCCATGAACTATGGTCCATTAGCTATTACCTGACCGTGCTACTCCGTGTCAAAAATTATTAAAATTGCGCTGAATCACAGTTCGCTGAAACAGGCAATTTATTCTATTGACAATTCAGATTTCTGCGTGTAGATTTGCCCTGAAATGATAGATTCAAAACCAAAAATTATCTACCTCCCCAAAAAACCTTAAGCCACGCCTTATTACAACTATTAGAAGGAAAAAATTACCATGAAAAAGTTTTCTTTTACAGCACTCTCTATCCTGATGCTGCTCAGCTATCTGGCTGCCCGAACGATCAACGTACCCGCTGATTACGCCACACTCCAGGCGGGTATTGATGCGGCGGTGGACGGCGATACCGTACTGGTGCAGGACGGCAACTACACCGGCAGCGGCAATCAGAATATCAATCTGCAGGGCAAGGCAATTCTGCTGCGCTCCCAGAACGGTCCCGACAATTGTATCATTGACGCCGATGGGCTCAACAGCGGCGCAAACGGTTTTATGCTGCAGAGCGGCGAAACCGCCGCCACGACTATCGAGGGCTTTACAATTACCGCAGCAACCCGTGGAATCCATTGCAAGGGCGCCAGCCCGACGCTGCGCCATTTGCATCTCACCGGCAATACCTATGGCATTATCTGTGAATCCGGTAGCAACGGTTTGCTCGAAGACTTGCTGATTGACGGGAACACCAGCGTCGGCTTGACCATTAACGATCATTCCAGCCCCACCGTCCGCCGAACCATCATTGCCAACAATCAGGGCAGTGGTCTTTACTGTCTGAAATATTCGAACCCCCTTATCCATGATGTCAAAATCCGTGATAATTTCAGTGCCAGTGCCGGTGCCGGTATGACGATCGATGAATATTCCGAACCCCTGGTTAAAAATGTCAGCATCCGCAACAATATCGCCAATTCG
Organism: Fidelibacterota bacterium; assembly: GCA_011046365.1. Classification (GTDB taxonomy): domain Bacteria; phylum Fidelibacterota; class UBA2242; order UBA2242; family UBA2242; genus B118-G9. Next base: position 9,202 of record DSAS01000001.1, on the reverse strand, counting down.
GCTGCCGGGGTCTATATTCGTGCCTTCAGTAAACCCCGCTTTGAAAATGTTCTGATCGCCGGGAATGTAGCGACTGCCACAGCCTATACCATCGGCGGCGGCGGCGTCGGCATGCACGGTTCCGAGTCGCTCTTTATCAATGTCACCATCGCCGACAACCGTGCCAATGAGTACGGCGGCGGAATCTCCGCCATGATCTCCCATCCTGTGATTATTAATTCCATCATCTGGAACAATGCCAGCCCCGGAGTCCCGGAAATTCACTCTTTCTCCAATAGCACCTGCCGGATTGCCTATTCCAATGTCAAAGGCGGTGACGCCGGCGTGAATACCTTGTATGGCGGCAGCTACACATTTCTGGACAATGTAATCGGCGCCGATATCACCGGGCATAATCCCGGATTTGATGCAGATTACCGGCTGACCGCCAATTCTCCCTGTCTTGATGCCGCGGCTGCCTGGTATGAACTGGACGGCGCACTGCTGGTGAATCAAGACCCCACGGAATATGCCGGCGCAGCGCCGGATTTGGGCGCTTTTGAATATCAGGTAATTCCGGTTCTGATCGCCGCTTTCAGCTGTTCTCCGGCACAGAGCGGCAGTGCACCCTTTACGGTCCAATTTCTGGACCAGTCCAGTGCCGTTAATACCGCGATTCAATCCTATCAATGGGAATTTGGTGACGGCGGCAGCAGCAGTGACGCCAGTCCCAGCCATAACTACGTCAATCCCGGCGTCTATACCGTCAGTCTGACCATCTCCGACGGAACCAGCAGTGTCACTGAGACAAAAGAGAGCTATATTACGGTGGTTTCACCTCAGGTGATTACGGAAATCTTCGTGGGACCGGCGGGTTCCGATCTGAGCGGTGACGGCAGCGCCGCCAATCCCTATCTGACCATTCAAAAGGGGCTCGATCAGGCGGCTGACGGTGACGTCGTCACCGTCATGGACGGCAGCTATAGCGGTAATGGAAATGTCCGGTTGGATTGCGGCGGCAAGTCCCTGACCGTGCGTTCTCAGAATGGAGCCGCCGGCTGTACCATTGATGCCGATGGTTCCAACGCCTTTTATCTGACCGCTGGTGAGTCCAACGCCACCGTCATCCGTGGCTTCAGCATTATCAACGCCGGTTACGGAATTATGTGCGAAGGCGCCAGCCCGACTATCGAGGACTGTATTATCCGCAACGGCGCATCGGGAATCCTGGCAACTATCAAACGGAACAACGGCGTCAGCTCCTCGCCGGTGATTCGCCACAACCTGATTCTGAACAACAGCTGGGAGGGTATTCAGGTCTGTGAAGCCGGTGTACCCCAGATTATCAACAATACTATTGTGGGTAATCAGACTTACGGAATTCTCACCATGTTTGTGGATGCCGTGGTTGTGAATAATATCATCAGCGGCAGTGAATTCGCTCTGGTCAAGGCGGTGGAGGATGCAGGCAGTGTCATTTCCCGGCATAACTGCTTCTGGAATAATTATCTCGATTATCAGGGGCTGAGCGCCGGAATTGGCGACATGCACGCCGATCCGCTTTTTATCAGTGCGACCGATTACCACCTGCAAGCCGGTTCACCCTGCATTGATGCCGGAGATTCTCAGACGGAGCCGGATTCCGACGGCAGCGTTGCCGATATCGGGGCGTTTTATTATCACCACACACCGGCTGAGATCCGGGCGGATTTCAGCGCCGACGCATTTTCCGGCGCAGCACCGCTGCTGGTCAATTTCAAAGATCAGAGCAGTGGTGAGCCAACCCATTGGCAGTGGGACTTCGGTGACGGCGAAACCGCCGCTGAGCAGCATCCGACGCATCACTATGTAACTCCCGGACGCTATACCGTTTCTCTGATTGCGGGTCATGCAACTGCCGCCGACACCATCGTAAAAGCCGACTATATCGAGGTTCTCGAGCCGACGGTACAGCCGCCGCAGACAGGCGGCTTTGTAAAACTGGAAAATGTCCCCGGTACCGACGACCCGACCCACTATTATGACGGCGCCTTCATATCGGATCAGACAGCTTATATTGTGAGCAGCCATAACCGTCTGTACAAAACCGTGGACGGCGGACAGACCTGGAGCGATGTATCGCCGGAAATGCCACAGAGTTTCGACGGCAAGGGCGTCACCCCACGGGTGAGCTTTATCAATGCCGAGATCGGCTGCGTTGCCTTCTCCCTGGATGACGGTTCCAATGACTACAACTACGATGTTGTCTTCGGCTATGTCTGGTGTACCCGGGACGGCGGCGCCAGCTGGTCGCCGCGTTTTGATATCAACGACGATCAGATTACGCACCTGCAACAGGTGACCGATAACCTGGTCTATACCGCCGGCACCGCCCGGTTTGGCGTCACCAGCACCCGCTGGTTTAAAAAAATCATTTATCACCCGGAAACGGAACATTATTCCGTCCAAAGCCTGACGCCGCTGCCCACCGCCCGACCGCACGTGTTCTCCGCCGACTGGCTCAACCAGAATGTCGGCGTAGCCATGGGGCGGCTCAATGTGCAGCCCTGGAATAGCGAACCCTTTATCACCCGGGATGGCGGCGCCAGCTGGACCAGTATCCGGGGTAATCTGCCGGCAATGGAGGGTGTCCAATACGGTCTCAGCGACAACTCGATTCATATTCTGGACAATCAGACCATCCTGCTGATGTATTATCAGAATATTGACGGACAGAACGCTACTACCCTCTGGAAAACCACCGATGGCGGGGCGATCTGGACCAAAGCCAGCTTCGATGTGGCACCGGCGTATCTTCACTCTTTTACGATCGATCCCGCCAGCGGGGTCGGCTTGGCTGTGGGCGGCGACAGCAGCCGCGCCTGTTATGTGACTCAAAATGCCGGTTACAGCTGGCAACTTACCCAGCTCCCCGGGACGGCGACGACCCGGATTCCCTACAGTGTCGGCATTGCCCTCGACGGCAGTAGCTGGATCGTCGGCGCCAACCGCAGCATCTGGAAAACCACTACCCCGCCATTGGCGGCTTTTTCAGCCAATATAACCAGCGGTGTCGTACCCCTGACGGTGCAGTTTAACGATGAATCGCAGAGTACTACGGGTAATATCATCAGCTGGAGCTGGGATTTCGGAGACGGCGGCAGCAGCAATGTCCAGCATCCCGAATACAGCTATACCGAGCCCGGCTCGTACCCGGTCACGCTGGTAGTCAGCAACGGTCTGCTATCCGATACGCTGCGGATGGAAAACTATATTCAGGCGCTGACCCTGGGTCAGGCGGAGATCACCGCCGTCCGGGATGTGCCCGCTGATCAGGGTGGCTGGGTGACGGTGACCTTTCTGAAAAGTTTTTATGACACCGGCGTGCCGCTGGGAAAAACGACGACTACCACCGCCGATACCGTGGAAATGTACACCGTCGAACTGAACGCCGGAGAGGGCTGGATTGCCGTAAATTCCATGGTCGCCTACGGTGCCGACACCTATGAAATTTTGGCGCATACACCTCTGGATTCGTCGGACGTCAGCGCCGGTCTGCTGAGTTTCCGGATTGTCGCCGGCATGCAGGAGGGGACCTTCATCAGCGCGGTAGCTACCGGATATTCCGTTGATAATCTTCATCCCGAAGTGCCCGGCAATCTCAGCGCCGGTCTGCTGGCTGAAAATGTCATCGGACTAACCTGGGACGCCCCGGTGGACGCCGATTTCCGCTACTTTCGGATTTACCGCAGTGAAGATGCCGTTTTCGAGATTGATGGCATGGAACCCTACGCCCAAACGACCGACAACAGTTTTCGGGATGAGCAAACCGAACCGGGAAAAAGCTACTACTATCGTCTCACTGCGGTGGATTTTAACGGCAATGCCAGCCCCGCCTGTGCCGCAGTGGCGGCTCATCTCTCGGAGCTGGAACTGGCGCAGCGTGCGCCGGATAAATTCGCGCTGGGCGCCAATTATCCCAATCCCTTCAATCCGGTCTGTCAGATTCCCTATGAACTACCCCATGCGGCGCGAATCGTGATCAATATCTACGATTACCGCGGGGCGCTGGTGCGGAGTCTGGTTAATGATTTTCGCAATCCAGGCTATTATACCGTTCGGTGGGATGCCTGCGATAACAGCGGTCGCGCCCTACCGTCCGGTGTCTATCTGGTGCGGATGCAGGCGGAAAATTTCAGCTTCAATCGGAAGATCCTGCTGATGCGCTGAGTCAGCCATTGTTATCCAGATAATGATTTATTATCCAAACCGGCTTTCCCGAGAGGGGGAGCCGGTTTTTTTACTGAATTGACAGGATGCACGCATTACCACCAGGCTAAGCCCGGTGCCGTTCCTATTGCCTCTGTATTATTATTTACCCCGCCGTAATCCGGTTAACAACCGGGGTCGGATTGCCACTGCCGGAGTCATTAAATTAAGCGAGCCTTTTTGTGTTTTTTTCATTATATTTGATTAAATATAAAAGGAGGGTAAAAAATGCGGAATTTAATTTGGGTATTAATCGGGCTGTCGGCGCTGGGATTACTCCTGGCGGTGATTAATGTGCTCTTTCATGTTCACTTTTTGGGTGTAACCGCGGAGGGATATTCGCGGGTATGCTCCAATTTGGCTCTGATTTCCATCGCCCTGCATCTGGTGACGAAGGAAAAGAAGGTGTAAGAAGCACATTAGTCTAAACCGGTTTCCCAGACGGTTACAGGATTTATTGCTTCTTAAAAAGGAATGCCGGGCGCTCACTCCCGATATCATCGGGACGGAGACGGGTCATTCCTCCCTATCTGTCATTCCGGGGAATCTGCAAATCTCAGTGATCACCCTTCCGTCTTAGTCGGTCATAAAGTGTATCCCGACCGGTGATTCCGCCGACCGCGGTATAGAAGGGGAGGGATCGCCCCCCTAGCTGTCATCCCGACTGAAATGGAGGGATCGGGTAAGGCAAGATCAATCGAATTTATCAGACCCGATCTCTCTGCTGGCATGCGCCGTCATTCGAGATGACAGATAAGGGTCAGACTTTTCCACTCGTCACGTCGCTCCTGCGACGTGATGCTGTCCAATGAATAGCCCGCTGCTTTAGCGGCGGGACAAAATGTCCCCACACCCTTACAACCGTTTTAACGGTTGAATGTATTTTCATTCCGGGGCGCTGTTTCTCTGTTTTCTATCATTCGTAGTGAATGTCGCTATGTTTGACTCCGCTGGATTGTAAATCCGGCTACTTCTGTAGTCATTTTTTTATGGAGTTTACCCCGGCATGTCGGGGACATGTGACTCCTCTGGAGTCATTTGTTATCCTTTAGGAATGCGTTGACCTAACCCGATCTCCCTGCCCGGCGTAATGCGAAGTCCAGCCATAGGCGTTGAAAATGAAGACGGGTCGACTCGTTTCACTGGCTCGAGATGACAGACCTGATTTGAAATTCGGGCAGTCTGTGCCGGAATATTAAGACAATACTCCGTGCTACTCTGTGGTAAAAACCTTTGCGTCCTTGTGAGAAAAAATTTGCGCTCTTTGCGGTTGAAAAAGCCTGTCCCGGTAACGCAAAGTAGCGGGATAAGGATCGGGTGCGACAAGGGCGTGTGCATTGGACTAACCCGTTTTTTCTGTCCTGTGCAGTGTACGAAACGGGATCGCCTCACTTTGTTCGCTCCCGTCTGAGCCGGGCAGGCGAAAGGACAGATAAGGTTTTAGTGTTTTAAAAAATAGCTCCTTCTTGTGATTGGGTCTACCCCATTCATCCGGACAAAGCCGTCCGGGGTACATTATCGGAGAACGAGAGTTGGTGGTCAGCAGTCCACCAAGTGTTCAAAGGCGGAGTCATTTTTACAATTCCCATGACACGCCGTTGTTTCGCGGTGATACTCCGTGTCGGAAAAACTTTCAACTTGAACCCCGATTCTGTATATTATTCCCAGGATGAAAAAGACCGTTCTTAAATGTTTAGTATTTGGGCTGTCCTTGCAACTTTATCCTTTCACCTTTAGCCTTCTTGCCCAGGTATATATTCCGCCTTATGATTTGGTCAACAGCGACCTGCGTTACCTGCAGGTATCCGGAACGCTTTCCGGGCTGGATTTGAATCAATTGCCGGTCCTCTCCGATCAGCTGATTGAAACTGTGCGCAGCGACCTGTTAACTACCGGTCTGTCCAGACCCCAACGCCGGCTGTTACACCAGATCCTCCAAACCTATACCTACCATGATACCGCTGCCGTAAAAGGGGTGCTGCAGCGTTTGCTGAATAAGGTGTTTGTTAATCAAAATCAGCAGCCCGCATTTTATCTCGGCGGGAGACTCGACCTGGATGCCGTCAGCGAACCGGCGAAAATTTATCCGGCGCTGCGGACCTTTGCTGCGGTGCTATTGCCCTTCGGGGTCAGTGTGGTGAATGTCATGACGGTCGATCCCTACGCTGCGGACCCGCCTGACAGTCGGGCAGGAAATCCCACCTATATCGGCAAAGAGTGGCGCGGTTTATCGGGTTATACCGAGCAGGCTTATCTGCTCTGGCAGACCAAATTCAGCCGGGTGACGATGGGGCGCTCTTATGTCGTCAACGGTCCCGGGCGCGCCGCTAATCTGCTCTTTTCGGGGGCTGCCCGACCCATGGACCAGCTGTGCATGGAATTTTTTTATAAATATTTCAATTTTCAAGCCGTCGCCGCCCAACTCGATCCCATCGCCGGAGCCGACCGCTATCTCAACAGTCACCGCCTGACATTATATCTGAAACGCTGGCAGCTGTCCGTTACGGAGACCATTCTCTACGGCGGGGCGGGGCAGCGGCTGGAATTTGCTTTTTTGAATCCCTTTATTTTCTATCATGGCGAACAGATGAACGGTCCCGGTCTGAATGGCAATACATTGGGGACCGTGGAAATCAGTTACACCGGTGACCGCTGGCTGGCTTACACCGAAATTCTGATTGACGATATCCAGCTGGACAAAGAGGTCAAGGGGGACCTGGAGCCCAACGAGCTTGGGATTGTCGCCGGATTCGATCTGGCGGATCCGCTCGAGATCGAAGGACTCTACCTGGGTCTGGAGTATACCGCCCTTACCAACCGCACCTATAAAACTACGGCCCGACATGAATGGTATACCCACCGTAATGTACCGATCGGTTATTTGTTGGGCAGCGATCTGGATTGCTGGGATTTGGAATTGAAAAAATATCTCAATAAATGGCAGACCATCCTGAATCTGCGCTATCTGCGACAGGGTGAAGGGGAGCTCAGTAAACCCTGGGATTCGCCCTGGCTGGATTCTACGGTGACCATGGAAACCGGTTATGCGGAACCCTTTCCCACCGGGGTAGTGGAGAAAACTCTCGATCTCGGTCTGGAGCTGCGCTGGCGGCCCGCTTATCAGCGCTATCTGTTCCTGCGCATTAATTATGAAACCATTCGCAATTATCAGCATACCAGCGCCGATCAGCAAAATCTGATTCTGACCCTGGGACTGCACTGGGATTTCCGGCACCGGTTTTAGAATTTCATTATTACACACAGAGATACACGGAGAGGACCCGGAGAAATAGCGGGTCATTTAAGAAGTTGTGTTGGGAGCTTACTCCCGTCATATCTTTCCCTGGCAAGATAAAACCTTTGCGCCTTGCCCCGCCAAAGGCGGTGGCGGTGGCTTTGTGGTTGAATAGCCTGTCCCGCAGGAGTTCCGATTCATCGGGACGAAGCGGGATCCTGTCCCATATGCCTGCCCGGCGAAATGCGAAGTCCCGCCATAGGCGTTGAAAATGGAGACGGGTCATCCCGATTGAAGACGAGGGATTGGGTCATACAAGATCGTATGCATTTGACTAACCCGATTTCTCGCTTCACTTTGTTCACTCGAAATGACAGGTAAGGGTCAGACAAGATCAACCGAATTTATCAGACCCGATCTCTCTGCCGGCATGCGCCGTCATTCGAGATGACAGATAAGGGTAAAACTTCGATTTCATTAAAGCCCACCCCCTAATTTCCAGCCCTTCGTCTTTAAATAATCAAACTTTGTGTCTTTGTGGTTGAAAATATATTCGACTCCTACGGAAGGAACATCCGGCTACTGCCGGAGTCAGTAAAGCCCTGATTTATCAGTGGAGTGGCATAGTCCCGCAGGAGTCCCGATTCATCGGGACGAAGCAGGATGAAGCCAGATTATCCATGATCCTCCAAGTGACGGACAACACTGGACAAACCGGTATCCAGTCTACTGATTCCTGTCTCCTTTTCCCTTTCTCCAGTTTGTTATTCACTTTTCTCTATATATTCTGTATATTCTGCCGTTTTAAAAACTAAATCTTTGTGTCTTAGAGTCTTAGTGGTAAAAAGGAATTTACATGAAAATTGATCTGATCGTCGGCGCCCGTCCCAACTACATGAAAGCCGCGCCTGTTTACCGGGAACTGCAGAAGTATCCCGATGAATTCCGGTGCCGTCTGGTGCATACCGGTCAGCATTACGACGAAAAAATGTCGGCAATATTCTTCCGGGAGCTAGAGTTGCCAGAGCCTGATATTTATCTGGGGGTCGGTTCCGGATTGCACGGCGAGCAGACCGGCAGAATCATGATTGCCTACGAGCAAGCCATTCTCGCTGATCAACCGGACCTGGTTCTGGTCGCCGGCGATGTCAACTCCACCGTTGCCTGTTCGCTGGTAGCCGCAAAACTCCACATTAAGGTCGGTCACATCGAGGGCGGGCTGCGTTCCCGGGACTGGAGCATGCCTGAGGAGATCAACCGCATCGTTACCGACAATATCGCCGATTACCTCTTCACCACCTGCCGCGATGCCGACGCCAATCTGCTGGCGGAGGGGATTGCCAAAGAGAAGATCTTCTTCGTCGGCAACACTATGATTGATTCCCTGCACTATTATATGCCCAAAATTGATGGTAGTACGATTCATACTCAACTCGCCGTGGCGCCCGGCAATTACATCCTGATCACCCTGCACCGCCCCTCCAATGTGGATCAGGATGAGATTTTCAGGGGGCTTTTTAATGCTCTGGAAAAAATTCAGGAGCGGCTGCCGATCGTCTTTCCCATGCATCCCCGCACCCGCAAGATGCTCAAGGAGTTCGGCATGGGACGCTATCTGGAGCTGCCCGGGCTGAAAATCACTGAACCGCTGGGCTATCACGATTTTATGAAGCTCCAGAAACAGGCTGTCCTGGTGCTCACCGACAGCGGCGGTCTGCAGGAGGAGAGTACCGTCCTGGG
>DSAS01000144.1 GCA_011046365.1 Fidelibacterota bacterium | reverse complement strand
GGTGGATATTATGGGAATTTTGATTGTCGGATTGCTGGCGTTATTTGGGTTGGCTCAGAAGCAATCCTTCTTTATGGATATCGGATTAATCTGGGCTTTATTGAGTTTTATTGCCTCGCTGGCTTTTGCCAAGATTCTGGAAGGGAGGTATTTAGATGACTAGAGAGATCATCGGAATGGTTTTTATTCTGCTGGGCATCATGTTTGATTTTTTCGGGGTACTCGGTTTGGTTCGCCTGCCGGATGTTTACAATCGTCTTCAGGCGGCGACAAAATGCGTGACCTTCGGGTCAGCCGGGATTCTGTTTGGTGTTTTTATCATTCAGGGATTCAATAATTTCGGATTCAAGGTTTTAATCGGAATTGTGTTTATATTCCTGACATCACCGGTATCCGCCCATGCCATTTCACGCGCTGCCCACCGCAGCAAGATTCCGCTGGCGAAAGAATCTGTCGTAGATCAATATCAAGAAGATAATGAATTAAGGGATTGACCATGTTTCTGCCAAAATTACGCGAAGTCACCGAAGCGCTGAAATCGCTCTTTTCACCGGCGTATACCTCGAAATTTCCCTTCAAACCCTATGTTGCTCCCGAGGAATACCGCGGTTACCCGAAGTATTACGAAGAAGACTGTATCGGCTGTGGTACCTGTGCGCAGGTATGTCCGACCAATGCGATAGAAATTACCGATGATCTTACGACCGGAATCCGCAAACTGGTGCTTGATTATACTTCCTGCTCGCAATGCGGTCAGTGTGAAGAGAAGTGTATTACGGGTGAAGGGATCAAATTATCCAGCGAATATGTGCTTTCGACTCCGGACCTGAAAGCGCCGGAGGTATTTGAAACTGTCGAAAAAGAGTTGGCGATCTGCGAATCATGCGGCAAGGCTTTTGCCTGCCACGCTCATCTGCTGTTTGTCAAGGAGCGTCTGGGAGCCAAAGCCTATGCCCATCCGAACCTGCTAATTGAGTCACAGCGGCAGTTTACGGATCTAAAGCTATCAGCGGTAAAAGATCGGATTCGCCGGGAAGATATAATCAAAATGATGTGCCCGACCTGCCGGCATAAGACCGTCGTTGCGGATGAATTTTAGGGACTTGCAGCTGAGAATTTCCGAATTTGAGTCAGGTAAAATTGTGATTGTTGGGCTGGGCAATCCTATCCGGCAGGATGATGGTGCCGGATTAGTGCTTTTAGAAGAACTAAGAAAAAGAAAGATCGTAAAAGGAGCCAAATACATTGCTGCCGGAACGACACCGGAGAATTTTCTCGGAAAGATAGTGGCATATTCTCCGCAGATTGTCCTGTTTATTGACACCGTCAGGATGAATGCAAAACCCGGTTCGATTATGGAAATTCCCGTTGACGAAATTGCTTCCCAAGGATTCAGTACCCATAGTTATTCGATTAAACTGATTGAAAAATATTTGCGTAGCGAGGGAATCGAACAATATATATATATCGGCATCGAGCTGGAAAACATGGGGCTCGCGGAATCCCTGAGTCCGGCGGTCAAAGCGGGTATTAACGCATTTTTTCAATAGACTATGGTCATGAACGGAAAAGCGCATAAACCTGCCAAGCTGATCCTGCCGTTTCATACCCTGGATACGTTAAGAATCCGGATCGGCTGGATCATCAACCTGCGCTGGGTTGCTCTGTTCGGCTTGCTCGTGGCGATTCCGATCAGCCAGCGAATTCTGGATTTTCAGATCGCCTATTCCCAATTATATACCATTGCCGGAATTTTAATCGGCTTGAACCTGGTCTATTTTTTCCTGTTTCGCTACTATCCGTTCAGGAATTTCCGCCAGGAATTGGCGTTTACGGAAATTCAGATTATCATTGACCTGATTATCATCTCCTTTGCTGTGCATTATATCGGTGGAATCGGCAATCCGTTTTTCTTTATCTACATTGTCATTATCATTATCTCGGGGGTGCTGTTTTTAGGGAATGTACCCTATATCAATGCAATCGTTGCAGCGGTGTTGCTGACAACCTGGAGTATCCTGGAATATAAAGGGATCGTTCCTAACTATACGATCCGCGCCGAGCCTGTGCGATTACCGGTCCTGGTAACCTCGCTGTGTGCCTTTTATATCCTGATATTTGCGGCTACCTATGTCATCAAGGATTTTATTTCTGGCTACCGGCAATTGAAAAAACTCATTGACGAAAAGAGTATCCAACTGGAAAATACGATCAGAGAACGGGATAAGATTTTCAGATTTACAGCCCATGAATTAAAATCGCCCCTGACGACATTGCGCAGTATGTTGGCGGTGATTGAAGAGATTTACGCCGAAAAAATGGATCCCGAAATCGCCAGCATGATCAAACGGGCGGTTATTCGGACCGATCAGGTTCTGGATATGGTCAAGGATATGATTGACGTGACTCAGTATCGGCATGGCGTTACCGAGAATGTCATTGAAACAATTTATTTTAACAATTGGGTCGAAAAGATCGTCAACCAGTTGCGGGATTATGCAGAACGAAAGAAGATTTCCATTCAGGTAGGAAAAATAAGCCCGGAATTGACAATTCAATTTGACAGCCGGGCACTTGAAAAGGTGTTGACCAACCTGATCAACAATGCCATTCGATACAGTCCGGAAAACGCCACCGTCCGTATTACACCCTTTTATAAACGATCACTGTTCGGATTTTCCGTCAGTGACACCGGAATCGGGATTGCCAAAGAGGACTTGCCCAAAATTTTCGATGAATTTTTCAGAAGTAAAAATGCCCGCGAAATGGAGCGACTCGGTACCGGTTTGGGTTTGTCGCTGATCAAACAGATTGTTGAATTTTATGGGGGCAGGATCTATGTGGAAAGCGAACTGGGGCAGGGAAGTACTTTTACGGTTGAAATCCCGCTTAAATCAAATTGATTATGATGAATATTTTTTTAAATTATGAGTAACACGAAATTTTATAAGGTGCTACCAGGAGAATTTAAAATGTCAGCATTAAAACGATTTGGCGTATCGGTTCCGGATGACCTGCTGAGACGTTTCGACGCCGCAATCGCCCACAAGGGCTACAAGAATCGTTCAGAGGCATTCCGCGACCTGATTCGTAAATATCTGGTGGAGCGGGATATTGATAAAAATGCCCTGATGGTCGGTGTCCTCAATCTGGTCTACGATCACCACGTACCCAATCTGTCCGACCGGCTGAACGATATTCAACATGAACATTACGCCAGTATTTTGTCCAGTACGCACATTCATCTGGATCATCATAACTGTCTTGAAGTCATCATTTTAAAAGGACGTTATAAGGAGATTCGGCAGCTGTCGGATCAATTGATCGGGACGCGGGGCGTCAAACATGGTAATCTGAGCTTTACATCCACCGGTAAAAATCTGTCCGGTGTTTAGAAAGGAAACGGTAATGATTCAAGTGCGTTATTTTTCGCTGATTTTATTTTTATCAATTCTTACCAATGCAAATCAGCCGGTGTTCAAGGATACCTTGAAGGTTTTTCCCTTCGACCCGGTGGTTGTGACCGGTACACGGGTGGAAATGCCGCTTCGGGAACTGCCATTTAGCATTTCGCAGATTTCCGAGCGGATTATCGAAGAACAGACCCACGTCCCCCTGCTGGACCTGGTTTCCGAGAATGTGCCGGGACTTTTTGTGACCAGGCGGACCAATATCGGTTATGGAGTGGCGAGCGGCGCAGCCGGTGGAATTTCCATCCGCGGTGTTGGCGGCAATCCGACCACCGGTGTTTTGGTTTTGATTGACGGACGACCGGACATTATGGGGGTTTTCGGTCATCCGCTGAGTGATGCCTATCTGTTTTACGCTGTAAAAGAGATCGAAGTCATGCGCGGTCCGGCGTCTTTGCTCTATGGCTCAAATGCCATGGGTGGTGCTATTAACATTATCACCGAGCATGAGCGTGAAAAAGGCTATCATGTTCAACTGCCACTGCGCTACGGCAGCTATAATACCGGTCAATTTACTCTTCATCAGAGCTATGGCTCCGATAAATGGAACGGTGCACTTTCCACCAGCTACCGTAACAGTGACGGCTACCGCACAAAAGGGCGTGATGATTATACATCGAAAAGCGGTAATCTCGAAGCCCGCTATTTCCTGAGTTCCGCAGCGCAAATGACCCTGAACGGCTATTTTTCCGATTATCTGGTCTATGATCCGGGACAAATTTCCGCACCCATCAGCGATCACTGGTATGATATTCTGCGATATGGCGGTGATTTGACGTTTAACCATGCTGGCAAACAGCTGGAGTCCGACCTGAAAGTCCATTATAATGCCGGTGATCATATGATTCATGACGATGATGATTTTTCCGCTGATACCGCAAATTATACATCCACGGATTATACTTTGGGGCTGGTATTTAATGAGACCTGGCATTATGCTGAGAAAAGTCGTCTCACTGCGGGTTTTGATTTTCGCAAATATGGCGGTGACGCCAATATCAGAGCGACCGCTAACAGCAGCACAATTTACCAAAACGATGTAAAAGAAATCAGCGGGCTGATCAATGTCCAGCACCAATTACTGAATTCCCTTTTCGTAAACGGCGGTTTGCGCTATACCACGCATACAACCGCCGGCGAGTGGTGGATTCCCGCGGCTGGATTTTCCTGGCTCTTACCCCGCCAATGGACGCTGAAAGTCCAGTATGCCGAAGGCTACCGCAATCCCACAATCAAAGACCTTTATCTCTTCAATCCTGCTAATGAAAACCTGCTGCCGGAGACCTCACAGAACATTGAAATGTCCGTTGAGAAACGCTATAGAGGCTTTTTAAATACGGCATTGACGGTATATAACACAAAGGTGGCAAATTTAATCGTACCAGCCTTTGTACCTTCTCTGGGCAGACCGCTCAATCAGAATAGCGGTACGGCTGAGATTAAGGGTGCCGAAATCGAAGGACAGCTCCTACTGCCGCCCAGTTTTGTGATAAACTGGTCTGCCGGCTACTCCGCATATTCTGAAATTTTAACGGGCAGCCCGGAGCTCAAGATGAATCTCGGGATTCGGTATCAACCGCTAAAGCCGTTACGCCTGACTCTACAGGCGGAATATATTGACGGTCTGTACAGTGATGACAATCCTTACGATTATGCGCTCAATCCGGTGCGGTTGGATGACTATTTTCTGTTGGATTTTCGGGGCAGCTATGATCTGTCAAAATATTTCAGCCTCTTTGCCGAAGTGAAAAATTTGCTGGATCGGGAGTATGAGACTATGGCGGGATTTCCCATGCCGGGCATTAATTTTACGCTCGGAATCACCGCACGGTATTAATAATCGCAGGAATTTGATGAACTGTTCCATTTACAGACAACACCAGGATTTTTTCAACCAGAAAGCCGAAAGCTGGTCTATTTCCGAACAGCAGGAGGCGTTTATTGCCGGCTTAGAGGAAATCATTGGATTTAACGGTACTGAGACGATTCTCGATATTGGCTGTGGTACCGGTCATTTGCTGAAATATCTACAGACATTTGCACCGCGGGGATTGGTTATCGGGATTGATTTTGCCGAGCAGATGCTGGCTCGCTGTAAGACTCAGGTCAACGGACATCTGCATGCGATTCAAGCCCTGGCTGAAGAGTTGTCTATCAGGTCCGCCAGTGTTGATATTGTCATAAACTATTGTCTGTATCCTCATCTGAAATACAAAAAGAAGGCGCTCCGGGAATTCAACCGGATTTTAAAACCCGCCGGGCGCTACTATATCATTCATCCCGAGGGACGCTATGCGGTGAATGCCCTGCATAACCGAATCGGCGTACCGGTCTGCTTTGATGTCATTGAACCGCTCGAATCGGTGATTGCCCTGCTGAAAATCAGCGGTTTTCAGGTACTGAAAAGCCTGGATAAGCCCGGACTATTTTTTATCGAAGCGGTCAAATTCCCGGGAAATAAACTTTAGATTTTCCCCAATCCGATTAAATTTATCCCAAAAAGAGAGGGAGAACTACTATGCCGACTGAATTTGCTTCACAAGCTCTGGGTAATTTGCGCAATCCGGCGCTTTTTCAGTGGTACGTCATCCCGCTATTTGCGTTCGTGGTGTATGTATTGCCGTGGAGATTGAACGGAAGAACTGGAATCTGGTGCTGGCGGGGCTGGCTTTTTGGGGAATGGACTGGTTCAACGAAATCTGGAACGGGCTGGTCTTTCACATTACCAATTATGCGCCGGTGTGGGGAGCACCCGGAAAAACCGCCTATCTGATTCTGATCGGTTTGAATATCGAAATCTGCTTTATGTTCGCCGTCGCCGGGATCACTTTTGCGAAATTGCTGCCGGCAGACAAAAATATGCAAATTCTTGGAATGCCGAATCGTTTGTTCTATGCAGTTGGATTCGCCATGTTCTGTGTCATTGTGGAAATCCTTCTGAATGCCGCCGATGCCCTGACCTGGGACTACACCTGGTGGAGCGCCAAATTTCCATTGCTGATTGTCCTCTTTGGCTATCTGCATTTCTTTCTGGTTTCCTTCTGTGTGTTCGATATGGAATCAATGCGGCGAAAAATCAATGCGGTAGCAATTATCTATACGGTTGATCTGGTCGCAATAATCCTGTTTGGTTTTATTCTGAAATGGATATAGGCAGCGCAATGACAATATTTCTAACCATTATATACTGGATTTTGCTGCTTACTGCGGTCGTCTCCATTATTTTCAGTCTGCCGGGGACATTTTTAATTGTACTGTTCAATTTTCTTTATCAATTGGTGGATGCGATACCGGGGATTGAGTGGCGGACGATTGGAATTCTGCTGGCGGTTGCGATTATACTCGAATTGGCGGAGTTTGCAATCACCGCCTGGAGTAGCCGGCGTTATGGTGCATCAGGACCAGGCACCGTGGGGGCAGTTGTCGGAAGTATCTTCGGAGCCGTGGTGGGAACTGGGGTCCTGCCACTGTTTGGATCGCTGCTGGGTGGTTTTATAGGCGCCTTCTGCGGTGCCTACATTGTTGATTTTCTCCGGACAGGCGACCGAAGCGGAGCGCTCCATTCCGGAATTGGTGCTTTTACAGGGTCGGTGGGTGGTAAGTTGCTCAAGATTTTTGGTGCCATTGCAATGCTGGTGATGATTGCCCGCTGAGGTTACCGTTTATTGTGCATTGGTAAAATTGCGGACCCAGTCAATAAAGGCGAGGTTGCTGTAGATTTTTTGGGTGCGATCCTCGTCGTTAAAGTCCTTATCCAGTTCGTAGGCATCTTCGAGATATTTGGCGGCTTCGAGTAAGAGCGGCAAATGCTCTTTAAACAGTTCTTTTGTTTCCCTGATGTAGACAATTTTTTCGGGACCACGCCGCATATTTTCGATGGTGCGCAGGCGCTGATCATAGTCGGTTTTTTGCTTGAATTCCACAATCGAATAGTATCCGATATTGTTCAATTGCCAGGCGGCAATGTCGTTCCGGGAAACTTCGACGGCGTGGAAGGCGGCTTTTTTCAGAAAGGTCTTGACCGCCGGAAAATCCGAACGTGCCAGAGCTGAATCGGCGGAGTCTTTGGCGGCATAAAAATCGCTCCACATTTGCTGAACCGTCCGGTTGGCGTCAGTGGTTTCCGGTAAAAATTTCTCCTGGGTAGTCGTAACGGTATCCATCTGTTCAGTCGTTGTAGTTTGCTTGGTTTCAGGTTTGGATTTAGAGCACATTACACCGAAAAAAACAATACTCAACAGGATCGAAAGCGGCAGATATTTTAACGGATTGGAAAATCGGGTCATTGTTATTCTATATTTAACCTTGACGTATTTTGGCTGACAAATTAGCATGTCGCATTCCTATGGCTAAGACTAATTAAAATATTTGGAATCGGCAAGAAATAATTTGTCAATCAGTAGGATATGCCGGAAGAATCAATCATGGGCACGAACCGCACCGGAATGACGCGTTCGACGATAATGTCGTTTTTCTTTTTTTGATAGACGTATAGATTCTGGTCATAAGCGGGACCCAGCGGAATGACAATTCTGCCGCCATCCCGCAGCTGTCGGATCAGCGGTTCCGGCAAGTGCGACGGGGCACAGGTTACGATAATGGCATCATAGGGAGCATGCTCCGCCCACCCGGCAAAGCCGTCGCCGATTTTAAAATAGATATTGCGGTAACCCAGTTGGCTGATCACCTGGCGGGCATTCCGGGAAAGGGTTTCGAAAATTTCAACCGTGAAAACCGAATCGCAGATTTCCGCCAGAATTGCCGCCTGATATCCCGAACCGGTTCCCACTTCCAACACTTTATCAGACTTTTTCAGCGCCACCAGTTCAGTCATCAAAGCGACGATATAAGGCTGGGAGATGGTCTGATCGGCGCCAATCGGCAGCGGTGAATCGGCATAGGCGTACCGACGGTATTTTTCCGGTACAAAATGATGGCGGGGGACTGTCCGGAGTGCGTTGAGAACTCTGGAATCGCGAATTCCTCTGGCTTCTATCTGAGTCTCCACCATGGCAAGGCGCTGTTTATTCCACTGAGTATCGGATTCGGGAGATTGGCAGGCGTCGGTCGTAGCTGTGAATATGAGGTAAATTCCGAACAGAACCTGGTGAAATCGAAGAAACGGTTTTTTTCGCATTTGCTTACAAAATAAGGATACGAATTCATTTATGCAACCGGCAGTGGAATAATTTTTGGCACTGTGAGTAATTAGGGGTAAATTTATTTTAAATGGGGAATGCCTTATGATCATTTATCTCCACGGATACGGCAGCAATGGAAACGCTTTCAAGGCGCGCCTGATCCGGCGTCTTTACCCTGAATTGCCGCTTTTCTCGCCGGACCTGCCGCGGGAACCGGAAAAAGCGCTGCGGCTGGTGACCGATTATATTAAGACCTTGCCGGATCGGCAAAAATGCCTGCTGCTCGGGAGCAGCCTCGGCGGATTTTATGCGCTGCATCTGAATACAGTTCTGAGTATTCCGGCGATTCTGCTTAATCCGACTATTAACCCGGGAGGTGATCTAAAAAGCAGAATGGAATTGGACAATGAGTTACTTCAGCGATTGAATTCGGAGGAAAACGCCGAAATACTGATTCAACTGGCACGATTGTATCATCCACCGGAAACTTTGCACACTGACAATCTCACTGTCCATCTGAACCGGGACGATGAAATATTGGACTACCGGATCGCTGAAAAGTATTTTCAGAAGACCCCGGCGAAACTGGTCGTTCATCCAGCAGGTGGACATGTTTTTCTGAACTTCATGGATATTTTACCGGAAATAATCGAATATTACCACAATCTGTGATTAACAATTTCAGTGTTGATGCTTAAATTATCGGCAGATTTTTTCAAAGACAATCGGATTTTTTAAAATTAAATTTGTCGCAAGAAAGGATATTTGAAAATAGCGATGAAAAAAGTACTGACATATGGCACCTTTGATCTGTTTCACTACGGACATTTGCGGCTTCTGGAGCGGGCGAAAGCACTGGGTGACTACCTGATTGTGGCGGTTTCCACGGATGAATTCAATGCCGTTAAAGGGAAAAAATGCACCTATCCCTATGAGCATCGCGCGAAAATTGTCGCCGCGATAAAATATGTGGATGAAGTCATTCCGGAGACGCGCTGGGAGCAGAAAATTGAGGATGTAAAAAAACACGGAATTGATGTTTTCGTCATGGGCGACGACTGGGAGGGGAAATTCGATTTTTTGAAAGAATATTGCGAAGTGTTCTATCTGGAGAGGACGAAGAATATCTCGACGACAGCACTGAAAGATCAGATAATCAATGATATCCAAAAATAATCATTAAGCTTTAATCAAGAATATGTTTAAAATCGCTCACTTTTATGTTCAATCCGATAATATGGGTGATTTAGGTTCATCTCAGGGGATTAAGACGATCCTGAGATCAATCGATCCAAAAATCACATTTGTAGATTATCCGATTAGGAAAAAAAGGTAACTCGTGCTGAAATTAAATATATCAACACAAATTTCGACGCGATTGTTATCGGAGGTGGGGGCTGTTTTATAATAGAAAAGCATATTCATCAAAATGGTATTTGAATATTGCTATGAATGATTACCGGAGAATAGCGATACCCAAATGTATCTGGGGCGTTGGACTTAATCGTGAATATTCAGATAAAGAAAGATGGCATTTAGAGGATGATACAATCAAGGCAATCAATGATTATACCCGACTCACTGAACTGGTGGGGGTGAGAGATTTAATGACAGTCAATTTTTTTCAAAAAATGGATCAGACTGTCCAATTGATCCCTTGTCCTTCCATGTTTTTACTCAGAGATGTCCAGAGGAAACTAAAAAATAAAAAAAGCGTGGCGATTAATCTCACTGACCGTTCGATTGATTCCTCCCGGCTGTTTAATACCATGACGGCTATAATCAACTACCTGCGGGAACTTGCATTTGAGCCAGTATTTGTTGTTCATACACTGAAAGAAGATGAGAAAT
>DSAS01000080.1 GCA_011046365.1 Fidelibacterota bacterium | reverse complement strand
TGGCTGATGAAGAAGTCAGACACAAACAGACCTTTGAAAAACTCGCCGCCCGGATGGGTTCGCTGCAACTGCCGAAACAGCTCGACGCCGACTATCGGGCTTACCTGGCAGCTTATTCCGAAAACCTGATCTTTGCCCAAGCGGACTCCGCCCAAAAAGTCGCAGCGATCAACGACGAGAAATCGGCGCTCATCTACGCCCTTGAAAAGGAGCTGGATACGATTCACTACTACCGGGAGGTCAAAGAGCTGATCCCCGCAAGTGAACACGGTCTCATCGAGAAAATAATTGATGAAGAGCGCAGCCACGTCGTCAAACTGACGGAAATGAAGCAAAATATCGCCTAGCGAATTCTGATTTCTAAAATAATCTCACCTGCCTGGTGCGCAATTCCGGCGCAATAGTGACGGTTATCAAAATGAGTGGACCTGTAGAAAAACGAGTGAGCAACAGCAAAGCCTATCAGCGCCAGAAACTGTTGCTCTCGATTGTTGAATTTCTGATCGGGCTGGCATTCCTGATAGCCATAGTCACTGCCGGCGGCACTCTCAAACTCGAACAATTTATCCGTCAGTGGGTAGGAAACGATTACCTTGTCCTGATCATCTTCGTGACTGCCATTGGACTATTTGAAATTGTACTGCTCTTCCCACTGAATCTCTGCTCCGGCTTTCTGATCGAACGTCATTACCGGCTCAGTGATCAGAAATTCGGCGGCTGGCTCCGGGAACAGCTCAAGAGCGTGCTGGTCTCCTATCCGTTGATGGTAATGATCGTTGTCGTTTTCTTCGCTATGCTGCGACACTATCCGCAGAGCTGGTGGCTCTGGCTGGGTATTGTACTGGTTTTATTCGCAATAATATTAGCCCGTCTGGCGCCGGTTCTGATCTTCCCGCTGTTTTATAAATTTTCACCACTGGCGGATCAAACCCTGGCGGATAAGGTCGCCGCACTCTGCACCGGGGTCGGCTTGCGGCTGGAGGGCGTCTATCAGTTCAATCTGAGCAAGACCACCCGCAAAGCCAACGCCGCCTTTACCGGCATCGGCAGATCGAAGCGGGTTATCCTCGGCGATACGCTCCTCGCAAGTCTGGAACACAACGAAATTCTCGCCGTGCTGGCGCATGAACTGGGGCATTATAAACTGAACCATATCTGGAAGGGCATGCTTATCGGAACGCTATTGACTTTTCTCGGGCTCTACCTCGCCTCCCGGCTGCATCAATCCACGCTAGCGGCTTTTAACTTCGATAATCCCGCCCAAATCGCCGCGCTGCCCCTGGTTGCCGTGATCCTGACGCTTTATCAGTTCGTGACGGCGCCACTGCAGAACGCCTGCTCCCGTGCCAATGAGCGCGCTGCCGATGATTTTGCCGCAAGGCTGAGCGGCGATCCCCAACCGCTGATCAACGGTTTAAATAAACTTTCGGAGCAGAATCTCTCCGATCCCGCTCCACATCCGCTGATCGAATTCTTTTTTTACAGTCACCCATCAACCAATAAACGCATCAACCGCTTACGGAGCAAGTCCGCCTCACCGCGGAATGGATTATGAATGACCTCGCAGAAATCCGCCGCTACTGCCTCACCAAACCCGGCGCACAGGAGGAGTTTCCTTTCGATCCGGTAACGCCGGTTATGAAAGTCGGCGGGAAAATGTTCGCCCTGGTTTCACTGGACGAATCACCCACCCGAATCAATCTTACTCGAAGAGTCTCTTTGAGAAGGGTGATCCTAACGACAACGAAATCCTCCGACAACAGTTCCCGGCAATCATCCCCGGTTATCACATGAACAAACTGCACTGGAACACCCTCATACTTGACGGCAGCCTGCCCGACGAGCTGATCCTGGACCAGAATGATACCTCCTACCGCCTGGTATTCGCCAGTCTGCCGCAATCGCTCCGGAATAAAATCCGGGAATAGAGAACCAACCTTCAACCTTCCGAAGGTCGGAAAAAAAGTCAGACCAGGAGAAGTGATTCTTAACGACCTTCGGAAGGTTGCTATGCTGAGCTATCCGCTTATTGCGACGGTGTCCAGAAAACCCAGGTGCTGTCGCTGTAGGTGTTGGCGGAGCTGTTATCGGAAGAGAAGACCGCCACCAGCCAGTAGTATTTTGTATTCGGATTCAGCGTGGGAACACCGGTGTTCTTGGAAACGGAAGTACCGTCAGTCGGCTGCGCGACCTCTATCCGGTGAACCTCCCCGCTCTGGAGCGAGGTCTGGATAATCAGTTCATACCTTGCGGCGCCTTCGACCCGTTCCCAGGAATAGCCGGGGCTGCGAGTTGCGGTGGTGGACATGTGCTTCGGAAACAGCAGCGAGGGCTGAGGCAGCGGTGTATCGGCTTTGGCGTTAACCGGATTGCTGGACCAGTTCCCTTTATCTACGGCGGTGATCCGATAGTAATATTTCACACCTACTTCCACGCTGGTATCAACATAGAGATTATTGGTTGTGCGCGCAACGAAATAGGATGAGTCGATGGTCAGTTGCGCACTGGTATGGCGATAGACGTTATAATGGCTCAGATCGGCTTCTGGATTCGCCGTCCAGTGGAGTTCCACGCTGGGTCCTTCGCCCGGGAGATTATAGGCGTAGACGGTGAAATTCTGCGGAATGCCGGGTGGATTGATATTGACCGTCGTCGCCAACAGCGCGGTACTCAATTCACTTTCGTTATTATTTTTATCAACCGCAGAAATCCGGTAGAAATATTCCGTAAAATACTCCATATTTGAATCCGCATAGCTGGTCAGAACCGTCTCGTGAATCAGGGTATACAGCGGCAGGGAGTCCGCCCCGGTCGCCCGGTAAATGTGATATTTTCTGAGGTCGCTTTCGGTATTGGCTGACCAGGAAATTTTAATGACCCCCTCCACCGAAGCGTCTTCATCCAGAGCCAAACCGGTGGGAATGGCAGGCGCAATGGAATCAGCGTCATCGGTATCGTCATCCGGTTCGAGATTGGTCTCACAGAACATGAACAGCAGCGCCAGCGGCAGTGTCAGGATCAATATTACCTTGTAATTCATATCTTACTCCGGGTTATTTACCATTTTGCATCGCAATTTTTCCTGTCAGGGAATAAAATGGGGTCTTTTTGGGAAATAATCAATCTTTTTCGCCATAAAATTTGGGGTTGTATTCCTTTTTGGGATCAATTCGCCAGGCATACGGACTATTCCAGCTTTTCAGAAAAATACGCGCCAGAGCCGCATTGACCGGCTGATCCTGCACAATCACCGCCACATTCCGGGAAGCGTAAAAGTAATCCCGTTTCCAGTTGCTTGACCCGATCCAGCTCAGCCGATCGTCAACAATCATCATTTTACAGTGTTCAACCCGGGCAAAAGGGATATAGCCGCCGGAGTATTCCGGGATGGTACTCAGCTTCACAGCCAGGCTGTCCAGCGCCACCAGTTGCTTCAGATAGGGTATCTCGTAACGGTGCTGACACCAGTCGGAGCAGAGCAGGCGGACATCCACGCTGCGTTGCGCTGCCCGGCGCAGGGCATTGTCCAGATCGTCGAACCAGGCTTGACGGCTGGATGGCGAGTAGGACAACAGCTGCACATAGACCCGCTTCTCAGCCTGATCAATCAGGTTAATAATCGAGGGCAGGTCGTCTCTAAACGAAGGCGGGATATTTCCAAAAGGCGAAGCGGTGGCGAAAAAGCGCAGAGCGTACTCCGGTTCTGCCGGCATTTCCAGCCATTGAGCCTCCTGTGCCGGTTTCATTGGAAAAAGCCGTTTATTCACAGACTGCTTCCAATCCAGCTCGAAAAGCCGGGTCATCTGTTCGGCATATTCCCGCTGCCGGATGCGCACCCCGATCTCATGAATATGGTTCAGCGCCCGCCAGTCGAAATTCGGGCTGCCCAGAAACACCTGTTCCCGGTCTACAATGAAGAATTTGCTGTGCTGGACGCCGCCGTTGGCGTTAAAGACCGCCAGTTTGCGAACCGTGATATTATCGCGCCGGTCCAGTCGCTCCAGGGTTTCGGGATAGGTGCCAGCCATGCGGCTGTCGGCAATAATCCGAATTGTTACATTCCGATCGGCAGCGATTTCGATTGCCCGGATGACCGGTTCCAAAGCGGCGTCCTTTTGATTGGAAATATAAAATTGTTCGATGTCAATCGTCTGCCTGGCGCCGTTGATCATCGCCAGCCAGACCTCGGCAGTGTTGCGGATTTCAGGATTATCCAGAGTGGTTTCCAGCGGTATGCTTTCGACAATTTCAAAATCCCGGTAGGGAAATTGAGCAAAGAGCGACGCCGCCAACAGAACAACCGGGATCAGGCATATAGCTGTTTTTATCCGTTTCATAAATTCATTCCCCGGAGCACACGAATTTTAAAAATTGAAATGAAAATTTAATCGGGCTCGGATGTTGAGGATTTGGAATGTTTTTTCCGGAAGATTTTCAGTTTCTCGAATGAATTTTCCTCCCCTTTCAGCAGGCGCCGGATATTTGTCCGGTGGGTGAAGATAATGAACAGCGGAATCACGATGCTCACTCCCAGCAGGACTCCGTCCACCTGCATTGCCGTAAAGCGGTCAAAGAGCAAGAGCACAATCGGCAGGCTGACAGCAGCTGAAATTGACGACAGCGACACCGTGCCAGTGGTGAAAAGCACCAGCGCAAAGACCAGCAGACAGATCAGAAAGGCAATGGGAAACAGTCCCAGCAGCATTCCGGCGCCGCAAGCGACCCCTTTGCCGCCTTTGAAACCGGCGAAAATGGTAAAGGTATGTCCCAGAATCGCACCCAGTCCCGCCAGCACCATAACAGCGGATTGGCTTTCGAAGGGCAGCGAACCGATCCGGATTTGCGAGATTACCAGCGTGGCAAAGACACCTTTGCCGATATCCACCAGCGAGACGAAAAGCCCGGCTTTCCAGCCGAGCACCCGAAAGGCGTTGGTACCGCCGGCATTGCCGGAGCCGTAATGACGAATATCAATCCCCCGGGTGATTCTGGCGACGATAATGCTGGTAGGAAGCGAGCCCGCCAGATAGCTCAGCAAAAGGATTAATAATAAATTCAGCATTACTCCTCCCAGGTGACTCCGATCGCCGCCGCGCCGTTTCCGGCATGCGCACCCAGTACCGGCGAGACGGGCATGACAGGAATCGAAATATCACCGAATTTTTCTTTCAGTCGTCGCACCAGATAATCCGCTTTCGGCAGATCGTTGGCATGCGCCACGGTAAAGCGGACTGCTTTTTTATTTTCCACAAAACGGGTAGTCAGTTTAAAGATTTTTTTCACGGCGCCCCAGTCGGAAAAACTCTTCGAATAGTGCTGGGGCATACCACGGGCGTCGAGATTCAGGATCGGCTTAATATTTAAAATCTTCGCCAGAACGCCCTTGGCTTTACTGACCCGACCACTGCGCATGAGGTATTTCAGACTGGGAATGCTCACAAAAATCTGAGTCTGGCGGGTAAAATCGCCAACGGCTTTGACGATCTCGTCATGGCTCTTGCCGGCGGCAATCAACCGCGCCGCCCGTTCGGCAATGAATCCTAAACCAATGGAAAGCGATTTGCCGTCAACCACCGAAATTTTCCGGTCCGGGAACTCCTTCGCCGCGGTCAGGGCATTCTGGTAGGTTCCGCTGGCGGCTTCCGGGATATGAATGGAAATGATCGAATCATAGTGGGAAAGTAGAAAGGCATAAAGGTTGCGGAAATCCGCCGGTGCCGGCTGGGACGTCTTCGGGTGATGTGCCTCAGTTTGCAGCATTTGGTAAAAATATTCCGGTGTAATGGTAATCTTGTCAATGTAGGTGGAATTGCCGAAAGAGACGCGCACCGGAATGACGTGAATGCGGTATTCATCAATAAATTCCTGGGGCAGATCACAGGCGGAGTCCACTACCAGAGCGATTTTCGGATGGGGAAAATGAGTCACCAGATACTGTTTTTGCATGTCTTCGGCTTTTTGCTGCAGCAGATCGCCGTATTCCCGGGCAACGGCGAAGACCTGCGCCGGTTCGTTACTGTGAATATGCAGCCGGGAGCGCGATTCCGAACCGGCTACGACCACCGAATCACCAAAAGCCTCGATCTGACGACGTAACCGTTTCAGATCAATCTGTTTGCCCTCAATCAGGCATTCGGTACAATACCGGCAGCGGATATCCTCTGCCTTCAGGTCGGTATGGGCGATCTCCTGAACAACCGGCATGATGGTTTTTTTCTCAATTTCCCGGATCTTGCCGGTTCTCAGAAAATCGGTGATCCCTTCCAGAATATAGACAAAACCCTGCGCACCAGAATCCACCACATTGGCTTTTTTCAGAGCTTCCAGCTTCAAACGGGTATTCTCCAGCGACTGTTTCGCCACCTCCAGACTTTTATGGAACAATTCCTGAAAATCCCTGATCCGCTGACTGTTGGCATAGACATTTTCTGCCCAGTCTTTGATCACCGTCAGAATGGTGCCCTCCTTAGGTTGGCTGAGGGCTTCATAGGCTGCCTCTTTGGCACGCTGTACAGCCTCTCCGAACTGTTCGGTGCTGATCTTGATCCGGCGTTCCATGCCCTGCGCCAGACCGTAAAAAAACTGCGCCAGAATCACGCCACTGTTGCCGCGGGCGCCTTTCAACGCGGAATCGGCAATTTGCCGGCAGCTGGAGTCCACCGATTCGGTGGAGAATGCCGTCATTTCATCAACAATGGTTTTCAGCGTTGCCGCCATGTTGGTGCCGGTATCGGCATCGGGCACCGGAAAGACATTGATGTCGTTGAGATAGTCCTGATTATCGTAGACCCGCTTTGCTCCGGCTCTGATACCACGGCTGAAACGTTTTCCGTCAATATATTTAATTTTCATGATAAATAAACATTCCCATTTGAAACAGGTAAAAGGTTAATGCCCGAAGTGGATAATTCCAAGCTAATCTTTGGAAGTCGGTTTACAGAGGTTAGTGATCGGAGGTGTTATGGCGCCGCCGGAAATCACGGCTTTCAAGCCCTGCTCCACCGTCATTTCCGAGGGGATAACATCCTCTTCGGGAATAAACAGCGCCCAGCCCGAGGTCGGATTGGGAGTAGTGGGTAGAAACAGGTGGACAAACACAGTTCCGTCTTTTCCTTTGGACTGTCCGGTGACGAAGCCGATAGTCCAGGCACCGCTGCGCGGGTATTCGACAAACACCACCCGCTCGAAGCCAGTCTGAGTCAGCGAAAAGGCACTGGCAATCTGTTTACTGGTCTGGTAAACCGTCCGCACCAGGGGAATATAGTTCAGCCACCTTTCCAGTACCGCCAGCAGGCTGCGTCCCAGAATATTGGTGATGAAGAGCCCCAGAAAATAGATCGCCACCAGTGAAATAATCAGCCCCAGTCCGGGAATATGGAAACCCAGATAGGGTTCGAGGATCGGATTGATGATGCGGTCGAAAAAACCGACAAAGGCTTTCAGGAAAAAATAGGTAAAGACAATCGGAATCAGTGTCAGAATCCCGGCAATCAGTTTATTACGGACACTCGTGCGGACTTTTGCCCAGACCTCTTTTATCTTCATTTTAAATAACTTCGCGAGGCTAAGGTTTGAATCGCCAGAAAGGCGCGATAAATGATAAAATAGTCGTCGTGGGAAAATTGCAGCGACATCTCACCGGTTCGCCGGGTACCCGGGACCCGCAGCGCAATATCTACCATCTGCGTTTCTCTCAGGGTAATGTCCAACCGGTAGGGCGCCTGAATTGTAAAGGGCTTAATGGATGCTTGAAATACCTTTTCAACGCCCTGTTGATAATTTTCCTCCACCTGCTTTGGGTGCAGCATCCGCCCGACAGAACGGCTAAGACCGTGTTTTGTAATCACTGCTATCGTTCCGGTCTTCAGCGCCGCGACCTCCTCAGCCAGGACATCATCGCCGCTGACCAGCAGTACCGGGACGCCCAATTCGCCACAAAAGGCGGCGTTGAGGGTGGCTTCGCCGAACCATATATCGTTGAGTGTTGCATGCAAGATTGAGTCGGAGTAGGTATGTGACAGGACTGCCCGGGACAATCCGCATTTGCCGTGGTAGCCGATGAAGACCGCTCCGTCAAAATCGGGGCTGACACCCGTCATCATGGAATCAGTTTTATGCGTTCCGGAAATCAGCGAAGTCCCTTCCGGCAGCTCATCAATGCGCAGATTGATCATGTTATCGTGGGAATCGTTGACGACAAATTCCTGGATACCAAATTTTTTAAATGTGTTGATGACAGCGTTCAATTCCCGGGTCGTCTGTTGCCGTGCCCAGTCGTAGAACATGTCACCCATCTCGCGGTGGCGATCGGAGCAGACGCCGCTGATGCCCTCCATATCACAGGAGATATACAATTTTTGCATGCTTACTTCCATTCATTTGTCAACTCTTGATAAGTTAAGGTTTTCTACCCTAAATTTCTAACGGCTAATATAAACTATTTCGTTGGTAAATCGGCACCAATTTTTTAGTTTTCAGCATGAAAAAAGGTCTGGCGGATAAAATCCTGCTCTGTTGTCTGTTAATCGCTCTGCTGTGTGGCAGCGGATTGAATGCGGAAAAGCCGAAAACCGCCTTGGTGCTGAGTGGCGGTGGTGCGCGGGGTTTCGCCCACATCGGTGTCCTCCGGGCACTGGAAGAAATCGGCTTTTATCCGGATATCATCATCGGAACCAGCATGGGGGCGCTGGTGGGTGGTCTATTTGCCGCAGGTTATTCGGCGGAAGCCATTGAAAATCATATCCGCAACACCAAATGGAATAAACTGTTCACGGCAGAACCCTATCGTGATATCGAGTTCGTTTCCCAGAAAATCGGCGCACTGCCGGAGCTGTTCACGCTGAAGTTTGACGAGCAGTTCAATGTCGTCTTTCCGGGCAACCTGCTGCCTACGCAGCGTTTGGAGGAACGCATTTTTCAGATGTTGATCCACTCGGAATTCGCTTCCGGCGGCGATTTTGACAGCCTGATGATCCCTTTCCGGGTGGTGGCGACCGATATCCGCAGCGGCAAGCCGGTGGTGCTGGAGAAGGGCAGTCTTGCCAGATCAATCGTCGCCAGTTCGGCGTTTCCGATTGTATTCGCGCCGGTGCAAATGGATTCACTGCTGCTGGTGGACGGCGGTCTGACCAATAACGTCCCTGCTGATGTGGCGGTTGCAATGGGCGCCGATTTTATCGTCGCAGTAGATGTAACCAGCAAGATTACCAGCATCTCACAAAATGTCAATCTGCTCTCCTATTTCAATCAGGCGATGAACACACTGGCTTATTTGACCGACACCCGCAACCTGCCGCTCGCCGACATCCTGATCCACCCGGAAATCGAGGAATACTCCTCCGCTGACTTTCAGGCACTGGATTCCCTCATCCGGCGGGGCTATGTAGCTACTCTGCCCTTTTTAGCGGAGCTGCAAATTTACGCTGATTCATCAAGATGGTCGGCAGACTATCTGCCCGGAACGATCACCAACCTGAACAGCGCCGTTATCCGAAATATCCACATTCGGGGCAACCAAAAAACCCGGCCCTATATCATCCGACGGGAGCTCTTGCTGAAGGAAAAAGAGCGCTGGAATACCACTCACGCCCGGGAGAGTCTGAAAAACCTGTACAGCACGGGTTTATTCAGGAATGTCTACCTGAATTTTGCGAATCAGACCGCCGATTCCACTGATATTGTCATCAAAGTGGAAGAAGAGGAAAACATCCTCTTCTCTTTCGGCGCACGCTACGATACCGAGCGCAAAGCCAGCGCTTTTATCGCCGCTAATTACCGCAATCTGCTGGGTATCGGCATTGACAATCAGTTCTCCCTGACCGTTAGCGACCTGCATCGCAAACTGGAGTGGAACACCCGCTCAACCCGAATTTTCACCTCGACCTTTACCGGTTATTCTTCACTGACCCATAAATTCGAAACGGTGCCGCTCTATGAAGACGGCAAACGTGTCGGCTATGGTGATTATTACCGCAACAGCTTTGCCTTCAATGCCGGCGTACAGGTCAAGCGGGTCGGTCTGACCGCCCTGGGATTGAAAATTGAAAACACCCGTAACTATGAAAATAAAAACTACAGCCTCTATTCCATTACCAATGATAAAATCAACACCGCCAGTCTGACTGCCCGAATTATCGTGGAAAGCACCGACGATCCCGATGCTCCCCGGCGCGGGCGCCGCAATAATGTGCTCTACGAACACGCCTTTAGCGAAGATGAATTGAAGCAGACCGACCGACTGCTGGTGGAATCCACGGTTTACGAGACCTACAGCGACCGTCATACATTTTACACCAATCTGAATTTCGGTTATCTCTCCCGGGCGTTATGCCTCTACGACCGCTTCCGCCTCGGCGGACTGAATTCACTGCCCGGCTACCACCAGGACGAGTTCTGGGGTAATCTGCTCCTGGCTCTGGGAATCGGCTACCGGAACAATCTGACCGAGGGTGTTTATGCGAATTTTCTCATCATGACCGGCAATGTCTGGGATAGTTTCGACACCTTCAACTGGACCGATATGCGGGTTGGCGTTCGGGCGGGTGTACTCATCCCAACACCCATCGGTCCTATCTCCATGGACTACGGTCACGATCTGAAAAACCGGGGTCTGCTGTACCTTTCGATCGGACATGCTTTTTAAGTATCGTTTTACTCTTATTTAGCCATTATAATTCAGCCGTAATCGGTAAAGCATACTCATCCCTATGATTTTGTTGATGAATCGTTGATAAAAATGAACTACCCATTGGCATCGGGGTATCTTTGTGGTATTATTTCCAAACAAGACATCAAGGTTTCGCAAACTCTTCCTTTTATAAAAAACACCAAAGAAAGACTTAAAATATTTTCTTATAAATGCTTATCATTCAAATAAATATCTTAGGACATGGAATATTTTACCCTAAATCCGATTTAGAACTATGAAAACACCTCGTAAGTGTTTAAATTACATTATATTAAAAAGATATTTAAAATCACTTACGAGGTGCATAATGACAGACAGAATCTTATCATTTCAATTCAAACAAACAAGAGAAAAAATCTCCGACAGAGGTGGTTTAGCAATCATAGATGAATTCATTCAATCTCTGGGGATACGTAAGCAAATTGAAATCGAATATCCCCGTCCAGGTTCAAAT
>DSAS01000181.1 GCA_011046365.1 Fidelibacterota bacterium | reverse complement strand
GCGAATTCCTTCGTCTTAACGAGAAATCCATTTCAAAGATCATTGAAGCGCTTCAGCCGGGCGGCTTGAATCCGTTTCTCTATTGCCCCGTGTCAAAGATGTAGTTTGATAAAATGTATCCCCTCACACACGTTAATTGCAAGGGAAAATATTTTCAAATTCGCTCGTTTTCAGGTTCAACTTGGAAACAAGGTAATTAGTGCAGAACGAGCAGATGGATCATCCCGGAATCAGTTGTATTTTTACCGCTGCCGGTCTAAATTTCACCGTTAAAATTGTGAGTATCAATGAAAGAAAAATTAGGGATCATCGGTGGCACCGGCTTTTATGATCTGGTGGGTCTGGCGGACTCAAAGCGGGTCAAACTGGAAACGCCCTTCGGCACCCCTTCCGATGATTTTATCGTCGGTCGGCGCGACAGAAAAGAGGTTGTCTTTATTCCCCGCCATGGCAGACATCACACCATTTTACCCAATCAGATTAATTACCGGGCGAATATCTGGGGCTTGAAAAGACTGGGCGTGACCCACGTGATTACGATTTCCGCCGTCGGCAGTTTCCGGGAGGAGATTGAGCCGGGTTCGATTGTCTTTATTGATCAGTACGTTGACCGGACGAAAACAGCGGTCAGTGATACCTTTTTCGATGAGGGGATTGCCGTGCATATCTCCTTCGGCGATCCGAACTGCCCCTGCATGCATGACCAGCTAGTCGCTACCGCCAGGGGACTGGGTGTCCCGTTTACCGCCGGCGGTGCGTATGTCAATATCCAGGGACCGGCGTTCTCGACCCGGGCGGAATCGGTTCTCTACCGTTCCTGGGGCATGGCGGTGGTAGGAATGACCAATATGTACGAAGCCCGGCTCTGCCGCGAAGCGGAACTGCACTTTGCGACGATTGCCCAGGTGACCGATTACGACAGCTGGAAAGGCGCCTCGGTGGATGTGCCCGAAATAGTGGGAAATCTGCAGAAATCGCTGGAAAGCGCCGGCAAGGTTGTCTCCGGGTTTATCGGAAAATTTCCTTTCAAAGGGTGTCAGTGTGATTGCGACAACGCCCTGAAACCCGCCATTTATTCGGACCTGAAACTGCTCACCCCGGCGCTGAAAGAGCGCTACGCATTACTGCTGAAAAAATATTACCCTTGAAATTGTTACCGAAATGATTAAACTATCCCACTTATTTGATATGAACTGTTTTACCATTGCCCGTAAGGAGGTCTGAACCGGTGATAAAGAAGGTTCCTGCATCTGTTGATTTTATCGCGATTGAACATGAAATGCTCGATTTCTGGGAGCAGAACCGGGTCTTCCGGAAATTGATTGAAAAAAATGCCAGCGGTCCGAAATGGTCGTTTATTGACGGACCGATTACTGCCAATAATCCCATGGGCGTGCATCACGCCTGGGGGCGTACCTATAAGGACGTTTTTCACCGCTACAAAGCCATGAACGGTTTCCGGACCCGCTATCAGAACGGTTTTGACTGCCAGGGACTCTGGGTAGAGGTAGAAGTCGAAAAGCAACTGGGCTTCAAATCCAAGACCGATATCGAAGAGTACGGCATCGAGAATTTTGTCACTAAATGCAAGGAACGCGTCTATAAATATTCCAAAATTCAGACGGAACAGTCAATCCGTCTCGGCTACTGGATGGACTGGGAAAATTCCTATTATACCATGTCCGATGAAAATAATTATACCATCTGGCTGTTTCTGAAAAAATGTCACGAAAAGGGCTGGATTTATAAAGGACACGACGTGATGCCCTGGTGCACCCGCTGCGGTGCGGCGCTTTCCGAGCATGAGATTGCCACTGAGGGTTACCGTGAGATGACCCATGCCAGCATTACGGTACGTTTTCCGATTATAGATCGTGAGAATGAGTACCTGCTGGTCTGGACGACGACACCCTGGACTCTGACCGCCAATACCGCCGCCGCCGTACATCCGGAAAAGCCGTACCTCAAAATCAGGCAGGGAAAGGATGTCTACTATCTGATTGATGGTCGTCAAAATGAGATTATCAACGGCGATTTCACGGTGCTGGAAACCCTGCCGGGCAGGGAAATGCTGGGCTGGAGCTACCGGGGTCCTTTTGACGAACTGCCGGTCCAAAAAGAGGTCAGGCACACCATCATTCCCTGGGAAGAGATCAGCGAAACCGAGGGAACGGGCATTGTCCATATTGCGCCCGGCTGTGGTCAGGAGGACCATACCCTGGGTAAAGAGTACAATCTGAGTGTCATCGCGCCGCTGGATGAATTCGGTAACTATATTGACGGCTTCGACTGGCTGACCGGGCGGAATGTCAGCGACATTAACAAAGATATTTTCCAAAATTTAAGCGAAAAGGGATATAAATATCGCATTGACCAGTATACCCACCGCTATCCGGTTTGCTGGCGACACGGCACGGAGCTGGTTTTCCGGCTGGTGGATGAATGGTTTATCGCCATGGATGATGTCCGCCAGGCGATGATGGATGAGACCCGCAAAATCCGCTGGATTCCCGACTATGGTCTGCAGCATGAGCTGGACTGGCTGAAAAACATGCACGACTGGATGATTTCCAAAAAACGCTACTGGGGTCTGGCGCTGCCGATTTACGAGTGCCCCTCCTGTGGTGCGATTACGGTGATCGGC
Source organism: Fidelibacterota bacterium (assembly GCA_011046365.1). Lineage (GTDB taxonomy): Bacteria > Fidelibacterota > UBA2242 > UBA2242 > UBA2242 > B118-G9. The sequence continues at coordinate 8,711 of DSAS01000181.1, read as the reverse complement.
GGAAAAGAGGAGCTGCAGGCACGGGCGGTGGCGGGCTGGGAGGAGTTTGAAGGTCATTCGCCGCACCGACCCTGGATTGACCGGGTCAAAATCCGCTGCGAAAAATGCGGCGCGGTGGTATCGCGGGTCGAGGATGTGGGCAATCCCTGGCTGGATGCTGGCATTGTTCCCTATTCAACATTGCATTATACTACCAACCGCGATTACTGGAAGGAGTGGTTTCCGGCGGAGTTTATCTGTGAGAGCCTGCCCGGTCAGTTCCGCAACTGGTTCTATTCGCTGCTGGCGATGAGCACCGTTCTGGAAAACCGGGAGCCCTTTCAGACCATCCTGGGCTACGCTCTGGTGAAAGATGAGAAGGGTGACGACATGCACAAGAGTGCCGGCAATGCGATTTGGTTCGATGACGCCGCCGAAAAAATGGGTGTGGATGTTATGCGCTGGATGTACGTGGACCACAACCCCTTTAGCAATCTGAACTTCGGTTATCGGATTGCCAAAGATTTTCGCAAACAGCTGATTACCCTCTGGAACTCATACTCCTTTTTTGCCACTTACGCCGCCCTGGATAACTATTCGCCGCAGGAGCACCAGGTCAGATATGATCAATTATCGGAACTCGACCGCTGGCTGCTGGCGCACCTGAATCTGCTGATCAAAGAGGTCCGTGAGAAATTTGACGATTATGCGCCCGGTCGGGCGATGAAACAGGTTGATGATTTTCTGGATATTTTATCCAACTGGTACATTCGCCGCAGCCGCCGCCGTTTCTGGAAATCCGAAGACGATAACGATAAATGGGGCGCCTATCAGACGCTCTATATTACGCTGAAAAAACTGATTCAGATTCTGGCGCCGGTAATCCCTTTTGTGACCGATAAAATCTATCAAAATCTGGTGCGGTCGCTGGAACCGGAGGCACCGCTCAGCATCCACCTGACCGATTATCCGGTTTGTGATGACGAGAAAATTGATACCGCTCTGATTTCCCGGATTGATGCCGTTATCAAAATCGTCAGTATGGGACGGGCGGCGCGCAATAAAGCCAATCTAAAAGTCCGCCAGCCCCTTCGAAAAGTATGGATCAAATTACCCGGCGATATTACTGCCACAGCCCTGTCCGATCTAAGTGATCAGGTTCTGGAGGAGTTGAACATCAAAGAGCTGGAATTTGTGCCGGATGATTCCGATCTGGCGACCTATGAAGTCAAGCCGAATTTCGCCACTCTGGGTGTAAAATTCGGTAAAGCCATGGGTGCTGTCAGTGCCGCAATTGCCAGACAATCGGCGGCGGAAGTGGCACAGAAGATCGCAAAGGGCGGCACCGTCGCAATCCAGTTGCAAGATAAAAAGGTGTATCTGGCGGTTGAAGACCTGATTGTCGAGCGTCGGGCGGCGGAAAATGTCGCGGTGGTGTTTGACGGTGATTATACCGTGGCAGTGGAAACCCGGCTGACCGATGACCTGATCAAAGAGGGTTATGTCCGCGATCTGATCCGGCAGATTCAGACCATGCGCAAGGACGCCGATTTTAAGGTCGAAGACCGGATTGTAACGACCATTGAAACCACTGCTAAAATCAGAGCAGCCCTGGAGCAGTTCAGCGACTATTTCAAGCGGGAAACGCTGACCACCGAAATTAAATATCAATTTTCAGCGGGTGATACCGAACAGAAATTTACATTGGATGGTAATAAAGTTCGTGTTTCTGTTTCCCGTATTCCGTAAATTCCACTAGGAGAAAGATTACAATGGAACCAAAAACAAAAAAGATGTCATGGAGTCCGGCGGACCTCGAATATTTTAAGAACCTGATTCTTAAAAAACGAGAAGAGATTCTGAAAGAGATCAAGCGCCTCGAAGCCATTGCCATGAATGACGATAGCATCCAGAGTAACTCCACCCTTGATTCGACCTACGCTTACCACATGGCAGACGTGGGTACCGATTCACAGGAGCGGGAAAAAGCCTTCCTATGGCTCTCCCGTGAGAATAAGCTGCTGTCCCACATGAACAATGCCCTGGAACGGATCAAGAACAATGAATACGGCGTTTGTATTGAGTGCGGTGAGCTGATTCCCAAGGAGCGGCTGGAAGAGGTTCCGCATACGCAGCACTGCGTAGCCTGCAAGACAAAAAACAAAAAGTAATCCGGTCAACCGACACGACAAATATTTTTTTAAGAAACAATCCGAATCCTGGTGGAAAATCTGGATGGGATTTTGTATGTTATAGTGTGAACCACAAATTCCGACAACATACTAATGCAAGGATCAACCATTAGCATTTGCCACTGCTGATTTACTCACTCAAATAAATGACCTTTACGATGCTCAATCAATCTGCGGGCGTTTTGTAATTTGGGTTAAGTACCGATTTTATGAACCATCAGAAACAAACAAGTGAACAGCGCTTTCAGGTTCAAGCCGGACAGACTTTGCGTCTGGATGTGTTCCTTGCTGAGCGGGTGAACGGACTCTCACGGTCGAGAATCCATGATCTGATCCGCACCGGCGAAGTAACGGTGAACGCTGCGCCGTCCAAGCCCGGTTACCGTCTGAAAAAATCCGATCTGGTTGCCATCAAAATTCCGGAGCCAGAACCGGCGGAAATCATCCCGGAAGAGCTTGACCTGGAGATTATTTACGAGGACGATTACTACCTGGCAATTAACAAGCCGCCCGGTCTGGTCGTCCATCCCGGTGCAGGAAATTTTCAGGGGACTCTGGTGAGCGGTTTGCTGAATTATACGGAGAATCTGAGCGCAGTCGCCGGTCGGATGCGCCCCGGTCTGGTTCACCGTCTTGATAAAGACACCAGTGGCGCGTTGATCATCGCCAGGAGCGATGAAGCGCACCGGAAACTGGGCAAACTATTTGCCGACCGGCAGGTTTATAAAGAATACCGGGCGCTGGTCTGGGGTGTTCCGTTCCCTGAAAAGGGAGCTGTGGAGGCGGCATTAGAACGTGACCCCCGGAACCGTAAAAAGTTCAGAATCGGCGCTCAGGGAAAATATGCCCGCAGTTGCTATGAACTAATTAAGGCTTATGAAATTGGGTCTTATTTGAAGGTCATTATCGAAACCGGTCGAACCCATCAGATTCGGGTCCATCTGCATCATATCGGACATCCGGTCATCGGCGATAAGACCTACGGCGGCGGGAAACGGTGGTTCGGTAATCTGGACAAGGCTGAGCAGGACCTGGCGCGGCAGCTGGTCGCCCGCTGTGGTCGGCAGATGTTGCACGCCTACCGTATCCGCTTTGAACACCCCTTTCTGCAAAGAGACCTGGACATCACGGCGCCTTTGCCGGAAGACTTTCGGTCAAACCTGGAACTTTTAGACAGCTACCGGGAAAAAGATGGATGAGTTGATCCGGCAGTTTGTTGATTATCTCAGACAGGAGCGCGCCTATTCGGAGCATACCATCGAAGCCTATGCGCGAGACCTGCAGCAGTTTGCGGCTTTCTATACGGAATACGCCAATCAGGTTCCGCTGGATGTCCGCCAGATCAACCGGATTGGTGTGCGGCACTATCTGGGTATGCTTTCGGAGGCGGGTTTGGCGATGACTTCAATCACCCGCAAGTTGGCGTCGCTGAAGGCGTTTTTCAAATATCATGTGCGGGTCGGTTCACTGAGTACCAATCCGGTGACGCTGGTCAAGTCGCCGAAAACAGATAAAAAGCTGCCCACGACGCTATCGGAAGAACAGATTGCCCGTCTGATTGATGACATTTCCGGCGACGGCTTTGTGCCGGTTCGGGATAAAGCGATTCTGGAACTGTTTTATAGTACCGGCGTTCGGTTAAGTGAGTTGTTAAATTTGAATTTTGGTGACGTGAATTTTAACGGATTAACGATTCGTGTATTTGGGAAGGGTGCCAAAGAGCGAATCTTGCCCTTTGGAAAGAGGGCGGCGCAGGCAATTCAGGAATATTTGAAGATACGGCGCCGTGAATTTGGTCAGGTTAACCTGCAGGACGCACTGTTCATCAGTAAACGTAACCGGCGTATCGCCCGCCCAACAGTTCAGAAGATGGTCAGCCGAATGCTGAAAACCATTTCCGATCAGAAGCATCTGAGTCCCCATGTGCTGCGGCACTCCTTTGCCTCCCATTTGCTGGATCGGGGCGCCGATCTGAATGCCGTCAAGGACCTGCTGGGTCATACCAGTTTATCAACGACTCAGCTGTACACGCATATTCGGATCGAAAAGATGAAAGAGGTTTATAAACAGGCTCACCCCCACGGGGAATAACTTTATTTTGATAGGAGTTATTATGAACATTGAAATTACGTCGCGACATTATGACGCCAGCCCCAAGGTCAGAGAGTATGTTATTGAGGAGCTGGAGAGACTGGATAAGTTCAACCACCTGATTACATCGGTCCGGGTGATTCTGGAAAAGGCGAAAGAGGGCGAAACGGTGGAAATTACGGTGCATGTTTCCGGTAAAGACCTTGTAAGTTCCGAATCCAGTGATGATATTATTAAATCAATTGATCTGGCTGTAGATAAAATGGAGCGGCAGCTAAAAAAATTCAAAGGAAAGAGGTATTCACACTGATGCAAGAACCACTTACTGTTGGGAAAATATACCGGGACAACCAAAAGGCTTACAAGCTGAAACGGCATCTCAAGGATATCGGCTTTGACCAGGTTGTCGTGTCATCCAAACTTAACCGCCCGGGTCTCGAGTTGACGGGATTCTGGAAATATTTTGACAAATCACGGATTCAGATTATCGGGCGCAAAGAGCATATGTATTTTAAGACATTATCGCTGGATGACCGCAAGCGGATTTTACAAAAATTGATCACATCGGGGACTCCGACCATCATATTTGCGCACGGCGCCAAACCACCGGATTATGCCCTGGAAATCGCCAAAGAGCACAGGATCGCCGTCTTTTCCACACCAATGCTGACCAGCAACCTGATCGGGCAGCTGATGGATTATCTTGACTGGAATCTGGCACCCTCGACGATTGTGCATGGCTCGCTGGTGGATGTATTTGGCGTTGGTTTACTGCTGACCGGGCGCAGTGGCATCGGTAAAAGCGAGGTGGCGTTGGACCTCGTTGAACGGGGACATCGCCTTGTCGCCGACGACATCGTGAAAATCATTCGCCGGGCGGATAACGTGATTATCGGCACCAGCAATGAGCTTTTGGAACACCATATGGAGGTGCGCGGGCTGGGGATCGTGGATGTCCGGAATCTTTTCGGAATTCAGGCGGTCCGTCAGCAAAAACGGGTCGAAGTCCAGGTGGAGCTGGTGGAATGGGATGATAACGCCAGTTATGAGCGGATCGGCGCAGTGGATAAGCATGTCAAAATTCTGGAAGTGAATACGCCGATTGTCAAACTGCCCATTTACCCCGGGAAAAATATTACGGTCATTGCAGAAGTAATCGCCATGAATCACCTGTTGAAATTTATGGGAAAGAATACGGCTAAAGATTTTGAACGCAAGCTGGCGACTCAAATCCGGAAAAAATCGCAACTGTCTCTCTTGCAGCAATATCTGCAAAAGGATTTTGAGTAAACTTAGAGAGGTATTATGAGAGCAATTATTCCGGCTGCCGGAATCGGGAAACGACTGCGCCCAATGACATTGACCCGTCCAAAGGTACTTCTTCCGGTGGCGGGGAAACCGATTCTCGGTCACATTCTGGACAAACTGGTTCAATCGGGCATTGATGAGATTGTGATAATCGTCGGTTACCTGGGTGATATGGTCGTTGATTATGTTAAAAACCACTATTCGGTGAACCTTCACTTTGTTGAGCAGCGGGAACGCAAGGGACTCGGACATGCGGTTGGAATGGGACTCGATGATGCCGATGAGCCGGTGCTGATTATTCTGGGCGACACGATTCTGGATGTGGATTATGACCGCTTTGTGAAAAGTGAGGAAAACATTATCGGTGTAATGGAGGTAGAAGACCCTCAGCGGTTTGGAATTGTCGAAACCGATGGCGAACGGGTCAAGCGGCTGGTGGAAAAGCCCCGTGAATTTATCGGAAATCTGGCGATTGCCGGCATTTACCTGATCCAACACGGACAGATTTTGAAAAAGGCAATCCGGCATATCGTCGAGCATGATATCACGACGAAAAATGAATACCAGCTGACCGACGCCCTGCAGGCGATGCTCGAATGGGGTGAGCCGATGGTCGTCAGGCGGATTGACGCCTGTTACGACTGTGGCACCCGCGAGACGTTGCTGGAGACGAATCGGATTTTATTGGCAAGAATTCAGAAAAAACCGCCCGCAAACCGGAACACAGTAATCATTCCGCCGGTGAGGCTTGGATCGGAAGTCACCATTGAAAACAGTGTGATCGGTCCCTTTGCCAGTATTGCCGACAGGACGAAAATTTCCCGTTCTATAATCGAGAATTCCATCATTGATGAAGCGGCGGAAATTCGGGCGGCGATTCTGAAAGACACGCTGGTTGGACAGCGTGCCATTATCCGGGGTCTGGCACTGGGTGTTGATATTGGTGACGACTCGGAGCATGATTTCAGTTGATTTTATAGACGCCAAAGCGTATGTTTGTCTGGTAAAAAAACAGGAGAGAGAAGATGGCGAAAAAATATCATTTTACTTCGGAATCTGTAACCGAGGGGCATCCCGATAAAATCTGTGATGCCGTTTCCGATTCGATTCTGGATGCACTGCTGACCATTGATCCGGAAAGCCGGGTGGCGTGTGAGACGATGACAACGACCGGACTGGTAATGGTGGTGGGTGAAATTTCCACCCGTGCCTATGTGGATATACCCCGGATTGTCCGCGATACACTGGAGCAGATCGGCTACACCGATCCAGATTACGGGCTGGATGCCACCAGCTGCGCCGTGATTACATCTATTCATGAGCAGAGTGAAAATATCGCCCTGGGGGTTAACCAGACTGAGAGTCACGAACAGGGCGCCGGCGACCAGGGCATGATGTTCGGTTTTGCCTGCGACGAGACACAGGAGCTGATGCCGCTGCCGATAACCCTGGCGAATAAAATTACCATGCGCCTGGCAGAAGTCCGTAAAAAGGGCATCCTGAACTGGGTCCGCCCGGACGGGAAGTCGCAGGTCACCGTGGAGTATATTGACGGGGAACCGAAATCCGTAACCAGTGTCGTGGTGGCGGTTCACCACAATCCGGAAGTTCCCCATGATAAAATTGTTTCGGATATTCAAAAACATGTTATCATCCCGGTGTGTGAAAAATATTTAACAGCGGAGACAAAGTTTTATATCAACGCCACAGGCATTTTCACCGTAGGTGGTCCGGAAGCCGATGCCGGCGTAACCGGTCGGAAAATTATCGTGGATACCTATGGCGGTATGGGGCGACACGGTGGCGGCGCCTTTTCCGGTAAGGATGCCTCTAAAGTGGACCGATCAGCGTCTTATATGGCGCGTTACATTGCCAAAAACATTGTCGCCGCCAAACTCGCCCGGCGCTGCGAAGTGCAGCTGGCGTATTCCATCGGTGTTGCCGACCCGGTTTCTGTCTATGTAGATACTTTTGGAACCGGGCAAGTGGACGAGGATAGGCTGGCGGCGGCGATTCGGGAAATATTTCCCTTGAAGCCGGCAAAATTGATTGAACACCTGCAGCTGAAACGCCCTATTTTTGCCAGGACAGCCGCCTATGGTCATTTCGGTCGCGAAGAAGAGGCGTTTACCTGGGAAAAGACGGATAAAGTGGATGAATTAAAAAGCTATTTTGGAGTTAAATAATGAAGGGTAAGATCAAAGATATAAAAATGGCAGACGCCGGTCGTCTGAAGATCGAATGGGCGGAGACGCACATGCCGGTGCTGATGGCATTACGGGAGAAATATTCCCAAAGCCAACCACTTGCCGGAATGCGGATCAGCGGCTGTCTGCATGTCACAAAAGAGACCGCCGTTCTGATTCGGACTCTGATTGCGGCGGGTGCCGAAGTCGCCTGGAGCGGCTGCAATCCTCTCAGTACCCAGGATGACGTGGCGGCGGCGCTCTATGCCGATAATGTTCCGATCTGGGCGTGGCACGGGCTCTCCACGGAGGAATTTTACTGGTGCATTGATCAGACGCTGGTTCACCAACCGACGCTGACGCTGGATGACGGCGCCGATCTGATTTTTACGATTCATAACAAGCATCCGGAGCTGGCGGCGAAAGTCATCGGCGGCTCGGAAGAGACTACTACCGGGATTCACCGCCTGCGGGCAATGGCAGCCGATGGAAAACTGCTTTACCCCGTTGTAGCGGTTAATGATGCCGAAACGAAATGGGATTTCGACAATATTTACGGTACGGGGCAATCGTCTATGGATGGCATTTTGCGGGCGACGTCAATCCTGATGGCGGGCAAAACCATGGTGGTTGCCGGTTATGGACATTGTGGCAAGGGCTGCGCCATGCGGGCGCACGGTCTGGGTGCGAATATCATCTGCACCGAGGTCAAACCGACGGCGGCGCTGAAAGCCACACTGGACGGTTACCGGGTTATGCCGATGGATGAATGCGCCCCCATCGGTGATATTTTCATCACCGCCACCGGTATGAAAGATGTGATCGTCAAGCGTCATTTCGAAATGATGAAAGACGGGGCGATCGTCTGCAATACCGGACATTATGATTGCGAAATCAATCTTAAGGACCTCGAAACGATCACCATCTCAAAGCAGGCAATCCGTCCCAATTGCGT
>DSAS01000051.1 GCA_011046365.1 Fidelibacterota bacterium | reverse complement strand
GGCTGCCAGAGAATTTTACGGGCGTCAATTCGCTCTCTGAGAATATTGTCATCTGTTTTTTGAATCGTCACGGTGGTTCCGCTGTTGTGCCGGGTGTCAAAGCGGGCAATGACGACATTGCAGGTGGGTGAATCCTGAAACATGATATTGGTGTAAATGGTTTTTTGGGTATGCCGCCGGCGCTTCATCTGGTTTTCTTCAATATCAATCCGTTTCCGGGTAGCCGGAATTACGACGGCATCCTCGAAAAAGAAAGAGCCGATACTGCACAACAGACCGATCAAGAGCAATGGCGCTGAAATCCGGTGCAGGCTGATCCCTGATGATTTGATGGCGCCCAGCTCGTTGGATTTGCCCATGGTCCCGATCGTAAAAACCGAAGCCAGCAGCAGCGACATGGGCAGGGCGATATGAATGAACCAGGGCAGCTGGTAGTAATAGAACCAGGCGACGTCGGTAAAGGACATCTCGGATTTCAGAAATTTGTCAATTTTCTCAATCACATCAACGATCTGAAAAATAACCAGAAAAACCAGCATAGAAAGAAAAAAGAGGGTAATGAATTTTCTGACAACGTAGCGGTCGAGAACTTTAATTTCCATAGCGTCTGAAATCTAAAACAGACCGGACACTTTCGCCAAGCTTTTCTCTTAATAGTTCGGGATATTTTCATTATATTGGCGCCAACGGTATGATGGTAATCATTCAGTAAGGGAAATCGGAGAAGACTCAATGAAACCGGATGGTGGTGTGTCCATGACTTTTTGGAAAGCCATGCTTCCCATCGGCTATCTGGCGATTGCCCTGATCTATACCCTGCGCTTTTTGGGTGGCGATCCCCATATTCCGATTTTATCGGCGGCGGTGGTAGGCGCACTGGTAGCCGTTCTCAGCGGTTACAAGTGGGTGGATATCCAGGAGGGGATTGTAGCGACAATCAAAATGTCCATGGGAGCTATTTTGATCCTTATGATAATAGGAATGGTCATCGGGACCTGGATTCTGGCGGGCATCGTACCGACTATGATATATTATGGTTTACAATTGATTGCACCCGGCATTTTTCTGGTGGCGACGGCTCTGATCTGTGCTATTGTTTCCGTCGCCACCGGCAGCAGCTGGACCACCGCCGGGACGGTGGGAATTGCACTGATCGGTGTCGGCGAAGGCTTCGGAATTCGCCTGCCCATGGTAGCTGGTGCCATTATTTCCGGGGCATACTTCGGCGATAAAATGTCGCCCCTGTCCGATACTACCAACCTGGCGCCGGCAATGGCGGGTGCGAAACTGTTCGATCACATCCGGCATATGGTCTTTACCACAGGTCCCAGCCTGCTGATTGCGCTGGTTCTGTACGCAATTCTCGGTCTGCGTTATCGTCAGTCGAATCTGGATTTGGAGGGCATTCGCCTGATTTTAGACGGTATTGAAAGCCATTTCACCGTATCTGTCTGGCTGCTGCTGCCGCCGCTGCTGGTGATTGTTATGGTGATCCGCCGGATTCCGGCGATTCCGGGACTAATCGGCGGCACGGTGCTCGGTGGTCTGTTTGCCGCCGTCTTTCAAGGCTCCGGCTTGACCGAAATCGTCCGGGCGGCGCATTACGGCTTTGTCTCCAACAGTGGTCTGGAATCGGTGGACAGTCTCCTGACCCGCGGCGGACTGGACAGCATGATGTGGACTGTCTCCCTGATTCTCTGCGCCATGTGTCTGGCAGGAGTGCTGGAGAGTACCGGCATGCTGAATGCGATTGCCGGGCGTATCGTCAGGCTGGCGCGCAATAACGGTACCCTGGTAACAACGACAATCCTGACCAGCATCGGTACCAATCTGGTAGCCGGCGATCAGTATCTGTCAATCGTTGTACCCGGGCGAATTTTTAAAAAAATATACGATGACCGCGGACTGAAACCCAAAAACCTGTCACGGGTCCTGGAAGACGGTGGAACCCTCAGCTCTCCGCTGATCCCCTGGAATACCTGCGGCGCCTTTATGTATACCACTCTGGGGGTTTATCCCTTTGCCTATCTGCCTTTTGCTTTTATGAATCTGATCAATCCGCTGGTATCTATCTTTTACGGTTTTACCGGGATTACTATGGAGAAATTCAGTGATGCCGAGCTGCGCGCACGGCAAGCGGAGCACAAGGAAACCACCGACCGCTCCACTGATACCCGCGTTTGAATAGAGAATACTCGCCATTCACGCCTGAATGATTACGAGCAATCTACCCCGCCCGTTTACTTTCCCTGAACATAATTTGCCACTTTCAGGATTTTGCGTTTGATGCAGATGTGCCCGGCTCGGGCGTAACCGCAGGATTTCATGGTGGTCATAAACTGTTCGTCCAGGGACTGGATCATCCTTTCAAGGGATTCAAACTGGTCTGGATTTGTAGTTTTAATTAATTGGCGGAAGGTTTTGATGGCATGCAGCTCATTTTCATAGAGCGCCATATTTTCCTTGTAAACGTAGTTGGTGATCAGCCCATCCCGGAGCTTCTGTTCGCAGATTTCTTTCAGGGTCTCGATGTCCTCTTGCAGGTCATCCAGTTCGATTTTGAGGATTTCGAGAAAGTTGCGCTGTTGATGTTTCATGCCTCCTCCCGCCTGTAATAATATTTACACAATCGGGCGGAAATATTCAAGGAAGAAAATGAGTTGAGTACGGAGCCCAGCCCCTTAATTAGAGAAGAACTGTGGCGAAAATTACGGTCAGAAGAGTCAGCGAAGTCCAGTGATAAAGGTGCGAACGGCGCTTTTGCGGGAGTGTAGCGGTGTTTGTTCCAGAAGCGCGATAAAGGCGCTGCCGATGATCACGCCGTCGGAGTATTGGGTATACAGTCGAAAATCCTGCCGGGTTTTTACGCCGAAACCGATGATCCAGGGATGAGTGAGAGTGCAATTCAGAAAGTCAAAGAATTTAATCGCTTCCGGTGTTGGGTGGTTGTCCTGACCAGTAACGCCGGTATAGGCAACGCAATAGATGAAGGCGCTGCTGATGTGGTTGATTTCGCGGATTCTGGCTGGTGGAGTATTGGGTGCGATCAGATGAATCAAATCGAGGTCGGCGGCTTGCAGCTGTGCCTGGCAGGACTGGCTTTCTTCAAGAGGCCAGTCGGGAATGATTAATCCGTCTACGCCGGCGGTTTTCGCTCTGGTGAAAAATGCATCCATACCCATCACATGAAATGGGTTCAGATAACCCATGAGGATAATGGGAATCTCTGTGGATCGGCGGATATCCGTAACCATTTCCAGTACGTCCTGCAAGCCGATTCCATTGGCAAGTGCCCGCTGGGAGGCTCTTTGAATGACCGGTCCATCGGCGACAGGATCGGAGAAGGGCACTCCCAGCTCGATGAAGTCAATACCTTCGTCAGCTGCCTGGCAGATGATATCCACGGTGGCGTCCCGCTCCGGGAATCCGGCGGTTACAAAGAGGGAGAGACATTTCCGGTGCTGCTGTTTATAACGCTCTAAGAGACGGGTTAATTTTTGACTCATGATAATTCACCCTGCGGTTGACAGAGATGGTTAATGTAGGTTGACATGTCTTTGTCACCGCGACCGCTGAGATTGACGACGATAATGTCGTTTTGAGCGGTCTGCGGCATCAGGTAGTTCAGAAAGGCTAAGGCGTGCGCCGATTCCAGTGCCGGGATAATGCCCTCCAGACGGCAGAGTTGCCGGACCGCCGAGAGTGCTTCGGCGTCGGTCACTGAGTGGTAGTCAACCCGTTTGCTGTCGTACAGAAAGCTATGTTCCGGACCAACGCCAGGATAGTCCAGACCGGCGGAGAGGGAGTAGGGCAGTTGAATCTGACCGTCTTTGTTTTGAAGGATATAGGTTTTCATGCCGTGGAAGATACCCACGGAACCCCGTCCCAGGGTGGCGGCATGTTTGCCACTGTCGAGACCTTTGCCGGCGGCTTCGACGCCGATCAGATTTACTGACGGTTCCTTGAGAAAGGGGGTGAATATTCCGATTGCATTGCTGCCACCGCCGACACAGGCGATGATATAATCGGGTAAGCGCTGCTCCTTTTCGAAGATTTGCCGGTAGGTTTCTTCACCGATGATCTTTTGAAAATCGCGGACTATTGTAGGAAATGGGTGTGGACCGACTACCGAACCGATGATGTAATGGGTAGTTCCGACGTTTACCAACCAGTCGCGGAGAGCTTCATTGGTGGCGTCTTTGAGGGTCGCCGTACCGGAATCTACAGAGCGGACTCTAGCGCCCAGCAGGCGCATGCGCTGGACATTGGGAAACTGACGTTGCATATCCTCGGCGCCCATATAAATGCAGCATTCCAATCCGGCGCGGGCGGCGACAGTAGCGGTGGCAACGCCGTGCTGCCCGGCACCGGTTTCGGCGATGATGCGAGTTTTTTGCATCGCCTGAGCGATCAGGATTTGACCGATGGCGTTGTTAATTTTGTGGGCACCGGTGTGATTGAGGTCTTCCCGTTTCAGGTAGATTTTTCCGCGACCGTAGTGGTGAGTCAGATTTTCGGCATAGTAAAGTGGTGTGGGGCGCCCGGCATAGTCACGCAGTTCGTTCCGGAAGCGCTGCTGAAAGTGCTGGTCTTTTTTCAGTTTTGTGTAGGCGGTTTCCAGCTCCCGCAATGCCGGTTTTAAAATTTCTGGGATAAACTGACCGCCGTAGTCGCCGAAATAGCCGGTTCGGTTTTTCATAGATATTTGCATGTTACTCCTGTTGGGTTGTGAATAAGTGATTGTAATTTCGTATTTGGTTGACCAGGGATTTGATTTTCCGGGGGTCTTTGATACCCGGCGCCCTTTCGGCGCCGCTGGCAACATCAATGATTGCCGGTGCAACTTGCTTCAGGGCTTCCTGAACATTATCCGGATTAATGCCGCCTGCCAGAATCAGTTTCTCCCCGGGAATCGAATCGGGAATCCGGTTCCAGTCGAATGTCTGACCCGTGCCGCCCACCCGGGAATTTGTGCGGTTGTCAAAAAGGATCATAGTAGCGTTCCGATATAATGCCGATTCAGCCGGGTAGGTTTCCGGATTTAAGCAGAGAATTGCCGGCAGCGGAAGCTGGTTCAGGTCGGTAAAATCCAGGGGATCGTAAAGTTGCAACCAGCGGACGCCGCTGATCGCGGCGATACGGCGGGCGGCTGCCAGGGTGGGCTTGACCAAAATTCCGACGCAGATAACGTGTTCAGGCAACTGTTTAATAATAGTCCGGGCGGCGGCTGGATCAATGTAGCGCGGGCTTTGGAGATAAAAATTGAACCCGAGCCATTCCACACCGCTTTCGACGGCTGTCCAGGCATCCGCCAGGTTGGTGATCCCGCAAATTTTCAGTTTAACTGCCATAGGCGACAGCCTTTCGGAAATCCTGCAGCAACGTTGCTGGCGCTGTGGAACTCATCAGGGCTTCGCCGATTAACGCTCCCGCGAAGCCGTGTTCAATAAGATTAGCGATGTCTGCCGGTGTCGCGATACCGCTTTCGCTGATGACCGGAATGGTGTCCGGGAGCAGTCGCATCAAGCCGAACGATTTTGCGAGATTGACCGTGAAGTTGCGCAAATCACGGTTATTGATTCCCAGGATCAGATGCTGATTTTGAGTGGGAATTTTACCGATATCCGACTTTTCTGACAATTCCAGCAACACTTCCATTTTTAGTTCCGCTGCCAGACCGGTAAAATCTGCGATTTGACGGGCGCTCAATACCCGGGCGATCAGCAGGATCATATCTGCGCCGGCGGCGCGGGATTCATATAGTTGATATTTATCAATAATAAAATCCTTGTGCAGCAGAGGGAGCGAAGTTACGGAGCGCACCGCCCGGAGATGATCCAGACTGCCCTGAAAGAATTTCTCGTCGGTCAGAATAGAGATAGCATCGGCACCCGCGGCGAGGTAGGTTTTTGCCTGTTGTACGGGATCAAAACGGGCACGAATAATTCCCCGTGACGGCGAGGCTTTTTTAATTTCACAAATGAACAGAAAGGACATTCCGGGTTTTAATCTGCTGCGTAGATTGGTGCCAGGTTGCCGACCGTTGATTTTTTCTCTGAGAATTTCGATAGGTGTGGTGCGTTTGCGGCTGAGCAATTCGGTTTTTTTATGGGCGATAATGGTGTTGAGAATGGACATGGTGATTCCCTAATTAGCCAGTTTTTGACTGACGCTGATGAATTCCTGCAGCTTAGCCAGGGCTTTGCCGCTATCAATCAGCTCGGCTGCCAGCTGAATGCCCTCGTCGGGGCTGGCGACTTTTCCGGCAACATAGAGACCGAAAGCCGCATTCAGGAGTGTCATCTCCCGGTAGGTACCCCGGTCACCCTTCAGAATAGAGAGCAGGATGTGGGCATTCTCTTTCCGGTCGCCGCCGCGGACAGAGGTGTCTGCTTTCAATCCGGAACAGAAAAAATTATGGTGAACCGTTTTGTAGCGGCTGTCCACTTCGAAAATCCGGTTTTCCGCAAAGGGTGAAATCTCATCGAAACCATCTTCGCTGTGCACGACACAGGCTTTGGCGTAGCGGCGCTGCTGCAGTACAGAGGCTATTTTTTCGGCGGTTTCCAGATTGAATGTACCGATCAATTGACGCCGGACGCCGGCAGGATTTAACAGCGGTCCCAGCATGTTGAAGACAGTCCGGATTGCCAGATTGCGCCGGTGGGGTACCACGGCTTTCATCGCCGGATGGTAGAGCGGTGCAAAGAGAAAACCAATACCCGTTTCGTCAATGCATTGTCTGGTTTTTTCCGGAGGAAGGTCTATCCGGACGCCCAGTTCTTCCAATACATCGGCGGAGCCGGTCTTGCTGGAGACCGAACGGTTGCCATGTTTAGCGACGGTTACTCCTCCGGCGGCGGTCACGATTGCCGTGGCGGTAGAGACGTTGAAGGAGTGTTTATTGTCGCCGCCGGTCCCGCAGACATCCACGGCTTCCCGGTCGTGCAGCCGGACCGGGACCATGTTTTGTTGCATGGTATCAATGAAGCCCTGGATTTCCTCCACTGCTTCGCCTTTCATCCTCAGACCGAATAGAAAGGCGCCGATTTCCGTGCCGCTTAGCTGATTTTCGATCATCATCTGCAGTACCATCGCCGCCTCCTGCCGGTTAAGATCGACTCCCTGCGCGATTTTTTCCAACTGTTCTCTGATCATGTGACGCTCCCTGATTGTTGGGGTTGATATCTGCGGGTAATTTTCAGCCAGTTCCGCAGCAGGGTCATTCCATCCGGTGTCAGGATGGATTCGGGGTGGAATTGGACGCCGTAGAGCGGAAAGCGTTTATGTTGCAGACCCATGATCAAGCCGTCGTCGCTTTCAGCGCTGATGACGAATGCATCCGGCAGACTAGCCTGCTCAACCATCAGCGAATGATAGCGGGCGACCTGCATGAGTGACGGAATTCCGTAGAATAAACCCTGCCCGTTGTGACTGACGGCGGAGGTTTTTCCGTGAACCGGAACGGGAGCCCGGACAATCCGGGCGCCGAAAACCTGTCCGATTGCCTGGAAGCCCAGACAAACACCGAGGATGGGAATTGTTCGGTAATAGGTTTGGATGAGGGCACAGGATATGCCGGCATTAGCGGGCGTGCCGGGACCCGGCGAGATGACGATTCCTTGCGGATGGAGCCGGGCAATATCACTGACGGCGATCTGATCATTGCGGATTACGCGCAGGTCGGGTTCCATCTGTCCGATATAATCCACGAGGTTGTAGGTAAAGGAATCGTAATTATCAATAAACAAAATCATTGATTCCTCCGTCTGCCTGTTCAATAGCGCGCCGCAGAGCCATACATTTGCTGAGGGTTTCCTGATATTCATTTTCCGGAATGCTGTCGGCGACGATTCCAGCACCAGCCTGGTAATAGAGTCTGTTGTGGCTGGCGACAAGGGTTCGAATCCCGATACAGAGGTCCATATTACCGCCGTAATTAAAATAGCCGATAGCGCCGGAATAGATACCGCGTTTTTCGGGTTCCAGTTCGTTGATAATCTCCATCGCCCGGATTTTCGGTGCGCCGGAGACGGTGCCGGCTGGAAAGACGGCTTTGAAGGCGTCTATAATGGTCAGTCCCTGTCGCAGGCGGCTTTTCACGTGGGAAATAATGTGCATAACGTGGGAATATTTCTGAATAGTCTGGAAATCGTAAACCGCAACACTGCCGTACTCCGAAACCCGCCCCAGATCGTTGCGTCCAAGGTCTACCAGCATCAAATGCTCAGCCAATTCTTTCGGGTCGTTCAGCAAATCCTTCGCCAGCCGGTGGTCTTCAGATTCATTTTTGCCCCGTTTGCGGGTGCCGGCAATGGGGACAATCTCCAGTACGCGGTCCTGAGCCCGGATCAGCGGTTCCGGTGATGATCCGATTACCTGATAATCCAGAAAGTCGAGATAAAACATATAGGGCGATGGATTTATATTGCGTAATGCCCGGTAAACCTGAAAAGGGTCGCCGGAGCAGGAGACCGAAAAGCGCTGCGAAATGACAGCCTGAAAAATATCGCCGGCGTAAATGTATTCCCGGGTCTTTGTCACGGCATTCAGAAAATCCGGCTTGGCGAGATGAGCCTCTTCTGTTGACCAATCCGCCCTGAATTCCGGTGGTTTGGCAAGTGGTCGGTGTAGTTTTTCCTGCAGATGATCCAGGCGGTTTTGGGCTTCCTGGAAAAGCTGATAATAATCGCTGTCTTCGTCTACGAAGACATTGGCGATAAGAATCACCTCATTTTTCAGATGATCAAAGGCGACCAGCTGGTTATAAAATCCCAGCAGGGCGTCAGCGGTATTAGTGACATCCGTTTTAGGCGGGGGTAATGTCTCCAGCTGCCCGACCATCTCGTAGCCGATAAAGCCCACCGCACCGCAGGTAAAGCGGGGCAGACCGTCGGTTTGCGCCAGTTCATAGTTGGCAAGCCGGTGCTGCAGCAGATGGAAAAAATCTTCCCGGTGGATTTTGGTGGTGTGGTTGCTGATGGAGATGGTTTTACCGTTGTGGAATTTTTGAACCAGATAAGGTTCCCGGCTGATAAAAGAGTAACGCCCGACCTGTTCGCCGCGGCTGACACTTTCCAGCAGGAAGGAGTGTTTGCCGGCTTCACGGAGCTTCAGATAGGCTATGACGGGCGTGATAAAATCAGCATTGAATTTGCGATAAACCGGAATGATCACTCCGGGTTTGCAGTGGTTTAAAAACTCTTCGTAGTTCATTTTCATCTCGATGTTAATAAACAAAAAGCCCGCTGAAGCATTCTCCAGCGGGCTTTGTAATTTTTTGATTGTCGTTTAACTATTCATGCGCCTGTCCCGGGAAATGCTTCGCAGCCGTCATTTCCCACCACCAATTGTTACTCTTTTTGAATTGTCCTTGCATAAACTTCAGGCGCTCAATTTGATTGGCAATTATAAACAAATCAGGAAAAGGATGCAAGCAATTTTTTTAAAAAACGGGGCAAAGGTTTAGATAATCCTCTGCCCCATTTGTCGGTAAACGTGGGTATCTATTTTTCCAGTGGTTTGTGACAGAACCACCAGTCGTAGCCGTTGTACTTTCTGATCCGTTTCGGGCAAAATCTTCCGAAGGTCGTATTAAGAATGCTTTAAAGTTTGAAATTTACTTCTTAAAGATTAGATTATTTTGTAAACAGAAGGAGCAAAGATGAAGATTAAAGGACCGGTTTTCTTAATGACCATTATCATGGCTACTTTGGGACTTGCCGAGGAGGGGATGTGGCAGTTGTCGCAGCTGCCAGATTTGCAACTGGAGCAGCAGGGTTTTGCAATATCCGCCGGGGATATTTACAGCCCGGATAAAACTTCCATAAGCGATGCCATTGTCTGGCTAGGTGGCTGCTCGGCATCTTTTGTATCGCCGGACGGATTGGTACTGACCAATCATCACTGCGCACACGGTGCCCTGCAGCGGAATTCTGCCAAGGACAGTGTTGATTATATCAGTACAGGATTTCTGGCAAAGAGCCGGGCGGAGGAGCTACCCGCGATCGGTCAGCATGCCTATGTGCTGCGGAGTATGACCGATGTAACCAAAGAAATTCTCGCCCGCGTGAAGGGCATAGACGATCTCACGGAGCGGGAGAAAAAGATCGAGCAGACCATCACGGAGATGGAAAAAGCGGCGGAAGAGAACCGGGAAGATCGGTACTGCTACATTGCCACAAATTACAACGGCAAACAGTATGTCAAATATCTTTTTACGAAATATCAGGATGTGCGGATTGTCTTTGCACCGCCTGCCTCAATCGGAAACTATGGCGGCGATATTGACAACTGGATGTGGCCGCGGCACACCGGCGATTTTACCTATTTGAGGCTCTATCAGGCACCCGACGGCTCCGGAGCCCGCTACAACCCGGAGAATGTGCCGGTGCAACCAAAAAATTATCTGCGAATCGCCCAGGGTGATCTGCAAAAAGGCGACATGACGTTCATCCTCGGATTTCCCGGACGCACCATGCGCTACCGCAGCTCCTGCTCTGTGGAGTGGAACCTCAACCGTAACTATATTCCCACGATCGAACGCTTCCGCTCGATTCTGGACATAATTGAAGAAATGAGCGCCGCCAGCCAGGAGGCGAAACTGAAACTGGCGAGCTACGATGCCGGGCTTAACAATACGATGAAAAATTATCAGGGCAATGTAGACGGCATGCGCTCATCCAATTTTATTGAAAAGAAAAAAGCCTTTGAAGCCGATTTGATGAACTATATCCATTCCAAGCGGAAACTTAAAAAGCAGTACGGTGATATTCTGGACGAAATTGGTAAACTGTATGCCGAACTTGAGATGAGTTATACCTATGACCAGATACTGGGCAATTTCGGCGGCTATATCATGGGTGTGCTCTATAATCTCGGTTCCAATGCTTACGACGTAGCCTGCGAGCGTGCCAAGCCGGAGGAAAAACGCCGCCCGGAGTTTTCCGAAAAACGGGTTCGGGACAATATGCAAAACCTGGAATACAGCTACCTGCGCTTTTATGAACCCTTTGATAAGATAATGCTGGCCTGGACACTGCAGCAGGCGGATGAATTACCGGAGGAACAGCGCATCGGGGAGCTGGATTATATTTTAAATGGGCAAATAGGAATTGAGCAGTGGGTGGATCAAGCCTTTGCCGAAACCGGATTGAAGGACATCGAATATGTCAAGGGGCTTTATGCAAAGACGCCGGAGGAAATAGAGGCGCTGGGTGATCCGTTGATTGATCTGGCGGTCAGACTCTATCCTGCCAAAGACCGTAAATACGAGGAATCAAAAGCCTGGAATGCCCGCATTCAGGACCTGCGCAAACGCTATATTGACGCCCTCTTTGAGTGGAAGGGGACGAGTCTTTATCCCGACGCCAACGGCACCATCCGGTTCACCTACGGCAAGGTCAATGGCTACAGCCCCGCAGACGCGGTCTGCTACAAGCCGTTTACGACATTGGCGGGTGTCGTGGCGAAGCATACCGGTGAAGAACCCTTTGACAGTCCGCAACGCCTGCAGGAGTTGGCGCAGAAACGGGATTTCGGACGCTGGGT
>DSAS01000075.1 GCA_011046365.1 Fidelibacterota bacterium | reverse complement strand
TCGTGAAAATCGTTAAATCATATAAGAACACCTCCTTTAAAGGGGGTGTTTTTTATTTGATCATTAAAAGAGCGGAGAGCATAAAATGAGTTTGGTCAATTTAATTTCTGCTGCGCGGGGACAGGTACCGGTTGACCTGCTGATCACAAACGTGCGGGTGGCAAACCTGTTGTCCGGCGAGATCAGTGAGACCGCCGTGGCTGTTTATGATGGGAAAATTAGCGGGTTTGGTGATTACGAAGCTGAGATGACAATTGACGGTGGCGGAGCTTACCTGGTACCAGGTTTCATTGACGGTCACGTCCACCTGGAAAGTTCGATGTTGAGTCCGGCGGAGTTCGCCAAAGCGGTCATCCCATTGGGCACGACAACGGTTATTGCCGATCCCCATGAGATTGTCAACGTGATAGGCCTGGCGGGATTGAAATACATGCTCGATGCCAGTGCCGATTTGCCGCTGGAAGTCTTTTTTATGTTGCCTTCGTGTGTACCGGCAACCCATCTGGAGACCTCGGGAGCGGTGGTTACCGCCGATGATATGCGTAAATGGATAGACAATCCGCGCATTCTGGGCGTTGGCGAAATGATGAACTTTCCCGGCGTTTTATTTGGCGACCCGGCGGTGCTGGCTAAATTGGCGGTGACGGGCGCGAAAAGGATTGATGGTCACGTGCCGCTGGTGCGTGGAAAGGAATTGTCCGCGTATATTGCGGCGGGTATTCGCTCCGATCACGAAAGCAGCGAGCTGGAGGAAGCGCGGGAGAAGCTGCAAAAAGGGATGTTTCTCATGATCCGGGATGGTTCGGCGGCGCGGAACCTGCAGGATTTGCTGCCGCTGGTGACGCCTCTGAATGCCCGCCACTGCGGCTTTGTCACCGATGACCGCCATCCCGATTTTCTGCTGGACTTCGGTCATATTAATTCCATGGTGCAGGATGCCATTGCTTTTGGGATCGATCCGCTGATCGCCTTGCAGATGGCGTCTCTGAACACGGCGCAGTATTTCGGACTACGAACCAAAGGCGCCGTGGCACCCGGCTATGATGCGGATTTGGTTCTCATTGACAATTTTGAAAATCTTTCGATCAAAAAGGTATTTAAAAACGGTCGCCTGGTGGCTGAGAATGGCGAGATTATGCCGTTTGAATCTCCCCGGACTGTGGTGCTGCCCCGGACGATTCAAATTAAGGAAATATCTCTGTCTGATCTTGTTATCAGAGCTGAACCGGCGTCGCAGGTCAACGCCATTGTCGTTGTCCCAAACCAGCTGATTACCAAAAAGGCGGTTCTGGAGTGTCGGGTCGCAGACGGATTGGCTGTCAGCGATCCTGAACGGGACCTGCTGAAAATGGCGGTGGTGGAGCGTCACCACGCCAGCGGCAATATCGGACTGGGATTTGTGCGGGGGCTGGGTTTGCAGGGCGGCGCAATTGCTTCGACAGTGGCACACGATTCGCATAATATAATCGTTATCGGCACCAACGATACAGATATGCTGTTTGCTGTTCAGGAAATTCAGAAAATGGGTGGCGGACAGTTGGTTGTGAGAAATCATGAAGTCCTGGCGGCATTGCCGCTCCCGATCGCTGGTCTGATGAGCGACCGTCCTTTGCTGGGGGTCCGCGCTGCGATGGATGATGTTAATGAAAAAGCCCGCGAACTGGGTTGCTCATTGGAAAACCCCTTTATGACATTGTCATTTCTGGCGCTGCCGGTAATACCCGATTTGAAGTTGACGGACAAAGGGCTGGTGGACGTTAATAAATTTGATTTTATTCCATTGTTTTCAGAAGGAGAATAGTCAGCGGCTATTCGATTTTTTCGAAGCGGTTCAGATCAACATTCTTGCGAGTGGAAAAGGGCATGAAAATCTGCCCGTTCATGGTCAGATAGACTCCGTGGGGCAGGGTCTGGACGGCAGCTACGGCGCAGCCGATATTAAAGGCAGCGTCGCTGTTTCTGAAGCGGGCGGGCTGCATGGAACCGGTCAGAACAATGGTTTTGTCTTTGATATCGGACAATGTTTTGGCAGTCTCAATCATGGTGTCGGTGCCGTGGGTGACAATCACGAGTTCGTGGGGATCGGCAACGATTCTTTCGTGTACCAGCTGGCGATCGCTGTCGTCCATGTCCAAACTGTCTTTCTGCATGACGGATTCGGTTTCAAAGTCAAAGGTTACATTGGCTTCCTGAAGTACCTCGACAATCTTGGGATCGCCGACCTGGTAGGCGCTTTTCCGGTCGAAATAGATTTTGTCAATGGTTCCGCCGACAGTAAAGATTTTTATAAACGGCATAGAGCTATCCTTTTCCAATTTAAATCGCCTTTAAATTTAGGATTAAATCGGCAAATCGGAAATATTTCATAATCGAACCGGTTTGGTTAATTTACTCTTGGTAAACAGAGGGTGAATGGAGATGAAAACAGGATTCCGATTTTTTTCGATGCTGCTGCTGAGTCTGGTCGTTGTATACGCCGGCGGCGAACAGCGTTTTGCCGAATTGGGTGATTTCCAACTGGAAAACGGGCAAATAATCAGGGATTGCCGCCTCGGCTACCGGATTATAGGTGAAATGAATGCCGACAGTTCGAACATTCTGCTCTATCCTACCTGGTTCGGCGGCAGCAGCGCGCACGTTGCGAAGCTGGTGGGACCAGGGAAATTGGTGGACAATAGTAAATTATGTGTCATTATTGTAGATGCCCTGGGCAATGGTGTATCCTCATCACCCTCGAACAGCCGGCGGCAGCGGAACGCCAAATTCCCGGAATTCACGGTCCACGACATGGTGGTAAGCCAGTATCGGTTGCTGACGGAGCATCTTGGGGTTCAGCATCTTTACGGGATTATCGGCGGCTCCATGGGGAGTTTTCAGCTGTTTGACTGGCTGGTAAGTTATCCGGAATTTATGGATAAGGCGCTGCCCTATGTCTGCTCGCCGGCGTTGACATCCTACGACCTGCTGAGACAGCAGCTGGAGCTGGAAATTATCGAGACAGCCCATAAGACCCGGCTGCCCGAATGGGACATTCAGCGGTTGACCAACATTTTCACGGAACTTTTTGCCCGGACGCCGGAATATATCGTCGGGCACCATCCGAGGGATGAATTTGAAACATATCTGGCGGGATTTGAGCGCGATCCGTCGGAGAGATTTACCTCGTGGAATAAAGCCAGCCAGATCCGGGCAATGCGCCAACATAATATTTATAAGTATTTTAATGGTTCGGATAAAAAAGCCGCCCAAGCAATCAAGGCGGAGGTTTTAATGATAGTTTCGAAAACCGATCATATCGTCAACCCGCTGCTGGCGATGGAATTTGCCCGGCTGCTGGATTGTGAAATCGTGGTGCTGGAAAATCATTGCGGGCATCTGGCGATTGGTTGTGAGATGGAGCGCTGTCGCCTTATCGTTAATGATTTTTTTAAACAATAATCGGGAGGACGGATTGTGAAAAAGTGGGAGTATAAAATTATTGATTCAACCCATCTGGCGGGAGGAATTTTTCGCGGGAAGAAGTTTATGGAGATTGAAAAATACCTGAACGAACTGGGTCAGGCAGGCTGGGAAATTGTCAATCTGGATTTCAATGATGTGACCGGTCAGATGGATTTTGTGGGTGTCGCCAGGCGGGAGCTGACTCACTAACCGGTTCAATGGCTGATCTGAAATCATTTCTTGCTCGAAATCGCCGGCTGTTGCTGGTGTTGATTTTTGTAACGCCGCTCGGTTTTTACACCAAATTTTACACTGGACCGCTGCAGAACTGGGTGAACAATTCACTGGGCGGCGTCTTTTATGAAATCTTCTGGTGCCTGGTGCTGGCGCTGTTTTTTCAACGCCTGCGTCCGCAGCAAATCGCCGGTTTTGTGCTGCTTGTCACATGTGCGCTGGAATTTTTGCAGCTCTGGCATCCGCCGTTTTTAGAGAGTCTTCGTGCGAATTTTATAGGTGCTACCATTCTGGGGAGCTCCTTCACTTGGAGCGATTTTCCGTACTATCTCATCGGGTCAATAATGGGGTATTTTTTACTTAATTGTTCCCAACGTGAGCCACAAGCAAAGAGGTAATCACTTTATTGGGTTTTGTTCCTGGGCTTTAATGAAAGCTTACCGGGATGCGGGAATTCAACAGCTGCAGTGGAATGTGCAGAGCTTCAGCAGCGGTGTTTAAAATCAGAGATTTTCGACCTTTTTCGTGTACGCATCCACATCAAATTTTCGCCGGAGACCATTGGCATTCATATTGCGGACTTTGCCGAAAACCGGTCGTTCAAACCAGGGGCGGTCGTGGAGTCCGCCGATTGACCATAAAATTCCCACGTAGCCATTCGGGTCGCGCCCGTCGAGTTCGTATTTGTCGTTCAGATAGATGGCGGTTTGAATCGCCTCTTCGGGAGAGGGGCTCCATTCGAGAATTTTCTTAGCCCAGTACATGCGCATATAGCCATGCATTTTGCCGGTTTTGACCATTTCCATCTGGGCGGCATTCCAGACCGGATCGTGCGTCGCGGCGGATTCGAATTGGTCCCGGGTACAGAGAAATTCCCGCGGGTCTGCTTTGTGCTCGATAAGAGTTTTCTTTGACCAGTCGGGCAGACCGATCCAGTTGTCATATTCGGGATTGTAAAAACAGAAGTTGTCGGAGAGCTCCCGGCGGACAATCAGCTCTTCCAAAAACGTTTCGGCGGATTCTTTATCCGTCACGGTTTTTTCGATTTCAAGGGCAATGCGCTGGGCGCTGATCTGCCCGAAATGCAGATAGGGAGATAAATTCGATAGGCTGTCAAGAACCGGATTATTGCGATTTTGAGCATAATTTTCCAATTTTCTGGAGATAAAACTGTCCAGTGTTTGGCGTGCTCCGGTTTCACCCGGTTCGAGCCATTCTATGGGCTTGACATTTGTATCTACTTTCAACGAAGATAGCGCTTCTTGCCAATTGGTTTCGGGTGCTGGGGTGTAGAGAGATTCAGGCATAGCAGTAAGTTCCGGAAATTCTTCCAGGTAATGATGCAGCTGGCGGTGGATTTTTGGACGAATCGTGCGGGCGGCAAATTCCTGTTTGGTGGAGGCGCTCCAGCAGGGGATGATATTGTGGGCATCCACCTCATAAAACGGGATGGTAATGCTTTCAGCAATGTCAGCCTTCCATGCTTTGTAAATCCGTAACGGAGAAAAATCAGTCACCAGAGCCCCGCATTTGTGGGTTTTGACAAATCCCGGGATGGTAGTCGCCGGCGATCCGATGAGCAGGTGAAACGGGATTTTGAGTTCACGACAGCGGCTTTCAATTTCCTGAAGACCATTGAGCATGAAATCATACTGGCGCAGCGTGGCGCCCAGAAATTCAGGGACGAGATTGAAAATAACGAAAAGTGGCGCTTGGAACTTTTTCGCCATTTCGTAGGCAAAAAGCAGCGCCCAGTTATCGTCAACCCGCTGATCCCGGCTCATCCAGTAGACGATGGCGCCACCGGAATAGCGGCGCTGATCCAGTTGCCGGATTCGGGTTTTGTCGCCGAGCGATATTGAGATGGTTGATTTCACTGTTTAAGATAAAGATATGAATGGAATTATAAAAGCAGGAGCGGGAGGATTTTGCTGATAAAGTGTGGGATTTTTAGAAATATAGTTTGTAAAATATACAGAGGTTTTTATTATATTTGATGGTGATGCAGGCAAACGAACCATTATTTAATTTTATTGATCCCTCGATTGAATATGAGGTGATTAACGAAGACGCATTGGTGGCTCTGAAAACAATTTCAGACAGAAAATTCGATTTAATAATGACTTCACCACCTTATAATATTGGTAAAGAGTATGAGATAAAAACCTCTATTGAAAAATACCTTGAATCTCAAAGCGAAATTATTCAGCAACTAGTTCGTGTACTTTCTGATAGAGGAAGCCTCTGTTGGCAGGTTGGAAATTTTGTTGATCAAGGGGAAGTGTTTCCTCTGGATATTTATTACTATCCAATTTTTAAAAAATTCGGATTAAAATTGCGCAACCGGATCATTTGGCATTTTGGACACGGACTGCATGCCTCAAAACGATTTTCCGGCAGATACGAGACGATTTTATGGTTTACCAAAACCGACCATTATATATTCAACCTTGATCCGGTGCGGATTCCGGCGAAATACCCGGGTAAACGTCATTTTAAAGGTCTAAATAAAGGTAAGCCATCCGGAAATCCGCTCGGGAAAAATCCTTCTGATATTTGGGAGATTGTACTAAAAGATTGGGAAAATGAATTGTGGAATATTCCAAATGTCAAATCAAATCATCCGGAAAAAACCAAACATCCATGTCAATTTCCAATCGAATTGGTAGAGCGATGTGTTTTGGCATTGACGAACGAAAAAAGCTGGGTTCTCGATCCGTTTGCGGGAGTAGGCTCCACCTTGATTGCCGCAATAAAAAACAGCCGCAATTGTGTCGGAATTGAAAAAGAATCCCAGTATTGTGCAATCTCTGAAAATAGAATTGACGAATTAAGAGAGGGCACTTTAAAAATCAGACCGCTAAACAAACCAGTCCATAAACCTTCCGAGAATGATAAAGTTGCCCGCATTCCGAAGGAGTGGCTGACATTTTCTGATTCTCGGTATTGAACCGTAATTCAGTTTTTTTCCTATGCTCTGTGATAAATTTTCACCAACAATCAAATCATAATCGGAGGATAGATGGTCAACACCCCGACTGCGTTTATCACCTGGGACGACAGCTGGTGCACCGGCATCACCACAATAGATGAGGAACACCGCCGGCTGGTGAAATTAATCCAGAAACTGTTCGGCGCGCTTATTTCGGTTCAGGCGGCAGAGCATATCCGTGAAATTCTCCATGAACTGATTGATTATACCCGTTACCATTTCAATAACGAGGAACAGATAATGTCGGAGTACGCTTACCCAGAACTTGCTGATCACAGAGTCCAGCATCAGGATTTGATCAGGCAGGTTCTGGATGTCAGTGACCGGATTTTGACCGAAGGCGAATCGGAACAGCTGAGCGATGACGTGTTTGAATTTCTAAAAGGCTGGCTGGTAAATCATATCATCAATGAAGACTTAAAGTTCAAATCATACCTGGAGAAAAAATAACCGCTCAGCTCCGGCATCACATGTAAAAATGTTGCAAAGCCTCAAACACGAAGAAAACCGGCCAGATGATGGCTTTGAAAAAGCCAAGCACTCCTACCCAGAAACCGGTGGCATGCGAGATGTAATAGATTAATGCACCGATCAAGCCGAGCCCATATAAGGCGTTGGACGGGGCGCTGCACTGCAATTCAGTTTTCATGGTAAACTTCCCTTTTCAATGGTATTTAATTGTCAATGCAAGACGTTGTTTTTATAAATGGATATTACGATTAGTAAATGCCCCGAGCAGGGATGTCCAAGCGGTGAACTGAATTGCATCAAAACCTAAATTCCTGGCAGTGTTGACGTTGACCGCCCGATCATCTATGAACAGCGTATTTGCGGGGGTGGCTGCCAGCATCTGCAGAATTTTTTCGAAGGCTTCCCGTTGCGGCTTGACGAGCCGGTGCTCGGAAGAGATCATTATTGCGTCAAACAGCGTGTTCAGACGATTGACTTCGAGAATCGGGCGCAGCCACTGAGCGATAAAATTCGTCAGCAGCCCGATTTTATAATTCTTTTGACGGGCGGATCGAATCAGTTTGACAATCTTTTTATTGATGACTATATGTGCCAGAATACCGTTTCGAATTTCATCCGGTGGAAAACCGACTTGATGGCTGATTCTCCGCAAAAATTCAGTTTCGGAAATGGTGGCACTGTCGGCGAGAATCGAGAGCTCCATCAGCGCATTGCGGTGCCGATCCAAATCGGGAACATTTTTTTCGAACCAGAGCCAGTAGCCGTCGGAAGCGATCACGCCAGCGAAATCAAAAATGAGGGTGTTGATCAGAGTCATTCGAATTGAACCTTCGTCTTTGTTGGATAACCGCCGGATAAATATAATCACCGGCGATGAAAATTACGAATTATAATGTGACCTGGTTTACATTTAAAATGGTTTGGTTCGTTTATCTTATTCCAAGTTAGCATTCGTTTTAGGTGGTCATGGGGCAGGCAACAGAGGTTGTTTCGTGGGTCGAAACAGCTGAGAGAGGTGGGTTTAGGCAGATGAGAAAAATGGCAGCGGTGCTTTTGATCACTTTGAATTTTACCGGGATTCTTTTGGCAGAGGGAACCGAACCAACGGGCAATCCGCGACAAGTATCCACGCGGGAACATTTGCTTTGGATATGTACGAACAGCTCTTCCTGGGGCGATGGTTTTATTCAAACGGCAGATATTATATTTTCTCAGGGAGATTTTGAGAGTGGCGGCGCTTTCTATAATGATGGTGCCGGCTTTGCGCCAATCGGCAACGGCAGCGTTAAATTCACAGGATCATATAACGGGCAGGGATTCGGTATCGAGGGATTGTTGATCAACCGGACAACCAATCACATCGGTCTGTTCGGCTGGATTAGTGGGGCAACGATTCAGAACCTGAGTGTGACCAACGTTGATATATCCGGCGGAACCTATGTCGGTGGGCTGGTTGGTGTTAATACGGTTTCTGCTGTAATATCTAATTGTTCCACATCCGGCAGGGTAACCGGCGGTGATTATGTTGGTGGACTGATTGGATTTAGTAATGCAACAATCACTGGTTGTTACAGTTCTTGTACAGTTACTGGCGGTGATTATGTTGGTGGTTTGGCTGGCAGCAATTCTGTTATGGTTAATCGGAGTTATTCAGAGGGCAACGTGACCGGAAATCAGCATGTGGGTGGTCTGGTAGGATATAACCCGGCAACGGTCAGTAATTGTTATAGTACCGCCAGTGTTATTCGGAGCAGTGACAGTTCAAATGAAAATTTTGGTGGATGTGTCGGCTACAATTATAACGGAACCATTGAATTCTGTTATTCGACGGGTAATGTCAGTTATAATGATGCCGAAAATCCAACCGATAAAGGTTTTGTCGGTATAGAGACTGGATTAACGACTTATGCCAACAATTTCTTCGACAGTACCGCTTCCAACCAGACCAGCGATGCCGTCGGGTCGGCGACTCCCAAAACCACCGCGGAGATGAAAAATGTCAGAACTTTTACCGATGTGGAATGGAGCTTGGGCTTGTCCTCTGCCTGGGACTTTGAGACCAATCCCTATGATGATATAGCCAACAACAACTACTGGGATATGGACCTCAATGGAATAATCAATAATGGCTATCCCTATCTTGCCTGGGAAGATGGCGAGGATGTGTCGCTCCCGGTGATACTGACTGAGTTCAAGGTGGAGTGGCAGGGTGGTGGAGTGGTATTGCAGTGGACAACCGAAAGCGAGCTGGAGAATCTGGGCTTTATAATAAGTAGAAAGTTGAAAGGACAAAGTTCAAAATATGAGACGGTTGCAAGTTACCTGACCGATGCAGCCCTGCAGGGGCAGGGTTCGACGACAGAAAGGCATGATTATCAGTATATTGACTATGCTGTTCAACCGGGAATGATCTACGAATACCGGTTGGGCGACGTGGATTACGGCGGCCGGATCACCTGGCACAATGAGGTGGAGATTAGCGTTACAGGCGGTCTGATGCAAATCCCACGGGAATTCGGCCTGGAAAGCCCCTATCCCAATCCCTTCAATGCCGCTGTGACCATACCATATCATCTGAGTGAAGACGGCCGGGCAACCTTGCAGGTCTATAACCTCGGTGGACAACGGGTGGCAACCATGCTAAATACCGGTAAACAAAAAGGGACATATCGCATCAACTGGCGCCCGGTGAACCTAAGTTCCGGAACCTACATCATCCGATTACAATCCGGCGCATCGGCAGATCTGCGGAAAGTCATGTACCTGAAATAGGATTGCCGTAGAATTATATTTGCATCATCAGGTTTTTCAGATCTTCCGGACGTCTTGAAGGAAAGAATACCGGTTTACGTGGAAGATATTGGAAAATTGAAAAAAATTGTTATAATGTATATATGTTCTGCGTAAAGGAGTATTTTAAAAAGTTAGTGAATGACAGATGTATCTATTCGACGCAAAAGTCACTGAATCCCTGAAAGAGTATATTTTCCAAAGTGCGCTTGCGACTTTGTCGATTTTCCTGGTGCTGGTATTTCTCGATGTTCTTGAGCACACCGCCCTGATTGCCAAGTTAGGCGCCAGCGTATTCATCATTTTTGTGATGCCAAAGTCCTACATATCGCGGCCCCGGCAGGTTCTGGGGGAATATGGTATTGGCATTATATGTGGTATCACCTGTTACTTTCTAATGTTTGTGCTTTCCCGGAATGTCAGCGTCATCCCGGATAAAGTATTCATTGTTGGATTCGGATCGCTGGCGGTCGGTGTTGCGATATTCCTAATGGCGGTAATAAATCTCGAACACCCGCCAGCCGTAGGGATCGCCCTGGGACTGGTTCTCAATCAGTGGAATCACCGGACGATCATTTTCATCGTATTTGCACTCATATTATTGTTAGTGCTCAAACGCTTCCTGGAACCGGTATTAATTGATCTGATTTAAATAATGCGCAATCGATTCAGTACATTAAAAGTTGTCTTTGGGAGCCTGGGTTCGCTCCTCATCGTTTTGGCCGGTTTTTTAGGTTTGCCGTTTTTAATCGTTATTTATAACGGTGCCTTTAAGGAGAATATTAGTCTGTTGCTGGCATTTGGTGTGCCGATCGTTATTTCACTGATACTGGGATTAATTCTACGGAAGTTATACCGCCCGGATACGCTGAACAGCACACAGGCGATGCTGATTTTCGCCCTGGGCTGGCTGGGTTTTTCTGCCATTGAGGCGCTGACCCAGTGGATTGGCGGTTTGGGAATTTTGACATTTTTCCTGGCAATCAGTGTGCGGGGCGTTGGCGCTCACTGGTTGTTCGGAGCGGAAAGTCATAAGATCGATTTGGGCCGGCCGGTGCCCGGGTTGGCCAATACGCTGGCAATATTGTGGGGTATTTATTCAGCCTTTACCATTGTAATATTACTGGGGTTATATATCTCTGGAATGTCACTTTTTGACAGTGTCTGTAAGAGTTTTACGGCTCTGTCTACCGGTGGTTTTTCACCCCATGACGCCAGTATTGAATATTATCTATTGTCCGGATTTAAATATTATATCTGGATCTAAGTATATATTAATTCTTGGTATGATCATGGGGGGTATAAATTTCCTGATTCACTATCGTGTTTTAAAAGGTCAGCCCAAAGCGTTGTTCGATAATAAAGAGATGCGCTACTGGTGGGGGTTTATCGCGGTTTTTATCCTGATTATTATTGTGGAGCGATATTTCAAGATTCGTTCGGAAACTCGGTGGAGCGCGGCGACTGTTGAGGAAATATTCAGAACAACCGCATTCCAGGTGGTGTCGATTATTACGACAACCGGTTTTGGAACCCGTGATATCGGCTCACCTTATTTCGGATTTGCTGCGAAACAACTGTTTCTGGTCATGATGGTGATTGGCGGATGTGTTGGTTCTACCGGTGGTGGAATCAAAGTTTTACGGATCAGCATCCTGACCCAGATTATCAGGCGGGAAATTTTCCGACTACGGACGC